>QMVO01000149.1 GCA_003661125.1 Methanosarcinales archaeon | reverse complement strand
TATCTCTGTTACGACTACGGCATAAACGTTCTATTTCAATAACTTCTTCATATCTCAATTCCCTTACAAAGCGGGTGCAGTTTCCGTGCATTTATCCATCCCCACATGGAAAATGGATTTTCTGTTTTATAACTCTTTTGTTTTGGCACGATATAGTTAAGTCCTTGAGTTCTCAGTTTTTTAAACGATGCCTCCAAGAGTGACGCGAATCCTCGATTTGCACGTGCACACAAATTACTCACATGATGGCGAGGATTCCGTTGAAAAAGTAATAGAAAGTGCGATGGCGAAGAAACTCGATGGAATCGCGATATGCGACCACAACACGATGGAAGGTTTTTTTGCTGCGCGTAAATACGTAGTTGATCACGAGTTGGATTTAATAATCATCCCCGGGATAGAAGTAACGACCTCTGAAGGTCATTTAATCGTGCTCGGATTAGAAGAAGGAATAAAAAAGGGGTTATCCCTGGAAGAAACAATAAGAATAGCGAGGGAAAAGGAGAGGGAAAAGGGAGGCACCGTTGTAATTATTGCACCCCATCCTCTACATCCTTTCCGCCACAGCATTGGTAACCTCTGCATGCATTCTGAATTGGACATAGATGCAATAGAAACCTTTAATTCTCGTTACTTCTCCGGCGTTGCGAATGAAATAGCAAGGAGAAAAGCAGCACGTAAAAAAATCTGCCTGGTTGTTGGAAGCGATGCGCATTCTGCGGAATGCGTTGGTCTTGCAACTGTTGAGGTTGAAGTAGAGATTGAAACAGAAGTAGAAGCGGAGCAAAAAACGAAACAGGTGGAAGCGATTTTGAGAGGGCTAAAAGAGGGAAGAGTGAGAATAAAGAGTTGTAAGAGAACACCTTTTTGGGTTTATTTCAAGCAATTATGGTAGCCACAGAATTACACCGAATTAGGATTTGTTTGGATTTTTTTCAATGCATCAGGCGTATTTATGTTTATAAACGTCCTTAAATAAGGGTCTATCTCTCTTATTTCCTTTACAGATACGAAATAAACATTTTTGAGTTGCAATAAAACATCAAAAATCTTCTTAGCGCCTTTTCCGGTCGCTTCTTTTATCGCAGCCAGCATTGGCTCCTTCCGATAGACTGCGTGCAATGGCTCCACCAGCCCGTTTTCCCATTTCGGCACCACGGCATCGCATCCGGAAGATGCTATCTCAAATAGAAATTTTGCCACATCTGGGCTTACAAAAGGCATGTCACAGCCAATGACGAGAGAAAGCGAAAAAGAAGCTCTTTCTAAACCCGATAGAAGACCTGCAAGCGGACCAATGTCTTTCAGAGAGTCAAAGACTAAAGCGATTTTTTGGGGTATTTTATCCTCTATTTCTTCTCCCTGCTTCTCGTCTCGTGCAGCTACTATTATTTCGTCTGCCACACCCGATACCTTATCAATAGTGTGTTGTATGAGCGGTTTGTTATTTAAGGTAATAAAGCATTTATCGAAGTGTAGAAACCTTTTGCTTTTTCCACCAGCCAGGATAAGCACGGTTTTTTTACTTTGCATAATACTTTTTCTTTTTTACAAAACTGTGCTAACTAAAAGAAAAACAATTTATTAAGAACATAAGATTAAGTTGAGATAAAGACAAAAATAGAGGGAAGAAAAAAGAGAGGTGCTAAAATATGGAACCAAGGGACATAATATTTTCAGTTATGATGGTCTTCTCTACCTTTGTGCTGGTGTATAAGTTAGTATATAGCTATCGTGCCGGGGATCCAGTAATCGTAATGTCAGCAGTGATATTGATAGGAATGCTCGCAATTTTGTTTTTAAGTGTGGGTGAGCGGTTAAGGCGAATAGAAGAGGAGATAAAAGAGAAGGAGCGGTCTTTACGCGTGAGCATGCAATCAGTGGAAGATGAAGTGCGTGAGAAAGTGGACAGTGCAACGAGAAGATTAAATGAGGTAAGAGAGGAGATAGTGAAAAGAGGGTACAGGTGAACAAAAAATGGATGTTCTTGCATACAAATACAATAATAAAACCGATGTGGCGAGATGTAGTAGGGAAGTTTGAGAGGTACCCATCGCAAAAGAAGGTTATTGAGCTATTATTGTCAAGAGGGTTTCAGGTGAGCTCTGAAGGAAAAGTGGTTTCGGGCAGCATTGAGATACCACATACGCAGATAGCAAATGAGATAGGCGTGGATAGACGAGTAGTGGATATGACAGTGAAAAGAATCATGAAGGAGCCAGAGTTGAAAAGAATATTTGGAAATATTCGCTCTATTGCATTTCTTCCTGATGTCGCTCCGTTATTGGGGTTAAGTGTGATTATAATACATCCTACGGATGCTAAAGAAAGAGGGATACTTGGCGAAGTTGCTACTGTGATAGCAAAGCGCGGGATTAGCATAAGGCAAGCAGTTAGCGATGACCCTTATCTCGTAGATGACCCAAAACTCACGATTATCACCGATAGGGACATACCAGGGGAGTTAATAGAGGAGATTGGACGGATAAAGAATGTAAAAGGCGTACAGATTCATCCTCCATTTGTAACAAAAAGGGAGTAGAGAGGAAGGTGGAATTCTCAATTGTTTCTGACGAGGACATTCTGGAAGGTAAAACCACTGATATATATTTCCTTAGGACGGAAGAGGTGCTGAGGAAGAAAGGTATGAACCCGTGGGTGGTTGCGGAAGTTACTACCACGGGTGGAGGATGGGCGGTGTTAGCGGGTCTGGAAGAGGCGAGTCATTTGCTGGAGGGGAAGAACGTGAATGTGTATGCGATGCCAGAAGGCACGATTTTTTTTCCTTACGAACCAGTTTTGCGTATTGAGGGGCGTTATTTGGAGTTTGCAAGATATGAAACGCCTTTACTGGGTTTTCTCTGTCATGAATCGGGGATAGCGACAAAAGCGGCAAGGATAAAGCTTCTTGCGGGCGAAGTGCCAGTAATTTCTTTTGGCACCAGAAGGCAGCACCCGGCATTAGCAGCGATAATAGAGAAATGTGCGTATCTTGGTGGAATGGACGGTGTGAGTTGCGTTGCAGGTGCGGAACGGATAGGAATAGAAGCCACAGGGACGATGCCACATTCTTTGATTATATGTTTCGGCGAGGACGGGCAGAAGGCTGCGTGGAAAGCGTTTGACGAGGTGATTCCGGAGGAGGTGCCAAGAATATGCCTGTGCGATACTTATTATGACGAGAAAAAAGAAGCTATAATGGCTGCGGAAGCGCTTGGAGAATCTTTACGTGCTGTTCGTCTGGATACGCCAGCTTCGAGGAGAGGTGACTTCAAAAGAATTATAGAAGAAGTGAGGTGGGAGCTTGACATTAGGGGTTATAAGAACGTGGGGATATTCGTAAGCGGGGGTATAGATGAGGGGGAAGTGGTTGAGCTGCGAGAAGTTGTGGCAGGGTTTGGCGTGGGAACAAGCGTTGCAAATGCCAAGTGTATTGATTTCGCACTGGATATAATAGAAAAGGAGGGGGAACCTTGTGCAAAGCGAGGGAAGCGAGGAGGGAAGAAGCAGGTGTATAGACGGAAAGGCGTGATAGAAGAGGGAATGGACGAGATAAGATTGGAGAAAGAAGTGCCGCCAAAAGAAAAGGATTTGGAACCGTTGTTGAAACCGATGATTCTCGGGGGTAAAATCGTGGCGGATTTTTCGTTTTCGCTGGCAGAGGCGAGGAAGAGGGTGCTGGAACAGTTGAAGAGTGTTGAAATGTGATTCTATTGTAAATACATCATAAGGGCTAAATATTTATATTATAACACATATATGGGTTATTATGGAAAGAGATGAGATACTAAGGATACTGGTAGATTGGAACTTCTGGGAGCGAGACATAGAAACAGGAATATCACGGAATAAATACTTGAAAGAGATGGATAAGTTAATCTCAACAGACCAGATAATTACTCTAATTGGTCCCAGGAGGAGCGGGAAATCGACATTACTGCTTCAATTCGCGAAATTTCTCGAGAAGGACGTTGAAAAGAAGGATATACTTATAGTGAATTTTGAAGACTATCGATTTACTGAATATTCCGTGGAAACGCTGGAGAAAATCTATGAGACTTATTTAGAAAGAGTGAAACAAAATCCCGGGACAAAACCTTATATATTTTTGGATGAAGTCCAGCGAGTGAACGAGTGGGAGAGGTTTGTAAGAAGTTTGCATGAAAGAAAGGAAGCGAAAATAATCGTTACAGGCTCAGCATCAAAGCTTTTGGTTAGTACATGTCTAACCGGGAGGCACTTATCCTTATTTATATTTCCATTAAGTTTTAGCGAATTGTTAGAGTTCAGGGGCATGGAAATAAAAGATGAGCTGGGCAAGGTGGCAAGAAGAATAGAGTTAAAAAAACATTTTTACGAGTACTTTGAACTTGGTGGCTTTCCAGAAGTTGTTTTGAAGTCTGAGAAGACCAGGATATTACTGGAATATTTTAATGACATCATTACGAGGGACATTGTAGAACGGTTTAGAGTCAGAGAGATATTAAAATTGAGGACGTTAGCCAAGTATTATATTACGAACTTTTCTAACCCGATAACCTTCAATAGCATAAAAGGATTCTTGAATATCCCCCTGCATACGGTAGAAAGATTTTCCTATTATCTCGAAAATTCGGGTCTAATATACTTCCTTTCAAGGTTCTCTTTCTCGTTAAAAGAGCAGGAGAAGAGCCCAAGAAAAGTTTATGTAATAGACAATGGTCTGATAAATGCTATTGGTTTACGGGTATCAGAGAACGCGGGGCGATTAGCGGAGAATTTAGTCTTCGTAGAACTTAAAAGGAGATATTCAAACAATCCGCTAATCGAGATATACTATTGGAAATCAAATACTAAGGAAGTAGATTTTGTGATTAAGAAGAGCATGAGAATAGAGTCAGTTATTCAGGTTTGTTGGAAGATAGAAGATGAAAAGACGAAAAAGAGGGAGATTGATGCGTTGGTACTGGCAATGAAGAAGTTCAAATTAAGCGAGGGGCTGGTGATAACCGAGGATTATGAAGGAGAAGAAGCGATTAACGGTTTAAAAATTAAGTTTATGCCGTTATGGAAGTGGCTGTTGATAAGTTGAGTAATGCAGAAGAATTAGCATACCTATTATACTTAACTATATCGTGACATAAATAGTAGATCATATTTTCTTTGGATATTCCACCTCTAAGTAATTTGAAAAATTCCCAAATGGGATAAAGGTATATTTCCTCCATATTTTCATATTTTGTATGCACACATAAATTACTTTGCATTACCATCACCCCCATTGAACTCTGAATAGATGTTGAGATATTCC
>QMVO01000148.1 GCA_003661125.1 Methanosarcinales archaeon | reverse complement strand
TTCTTTTAAGTCTAACTGTCAATTTAATGCTACTTGCTGCGAACTCTAATAGCCGTTCTGATAAATCGCTTCTATTTTGCATTTTTCAATTTGCATTCTGCATTCTGCATTGAGCCATTGCGCTTAACTTCGGTATATCCGACATTAATGTCGTATATCCACCCAAACTGGTATTATATCCGAAACTTACTTCGTATATATCACCCTTTAGCTGACACGTTCAAATATCTCCCTCACCGCAACGACCGCTTTAGAATCCTCGGGCAGTTCCGTTATCGGCTTCCCTATTAAATCGAACGTTCTTATGTTTTCATCCTCTGGAACCGTTCCTATAAGCTCAACCCCACTATTCTTCACCATCTCATTCAGGACGCCCTTCACTCTTTTATCCTCTGTAACCTTATTCAACACCAGGTATATATGTCGAAAGTTAATCTGCAACTTCTCGGCAAGGTTTTTTATGTTCGATGCTGTGTCTATGCCCCTTTTCGTGGGGTCGCTCACCACAAGCATGGTATCCACATCGCGTGTCGTTCTTCGGCTTAGATGCTCCAATCCGGCTTCGCAATCTATTAAAATTGTAGGGAACCGAGCTGACAACTTATCAATAAAATGCCTCAGCATGTCGTTTATCAGGCAATAGCAGCCGGGACCTTCGGAACGTCCCATCGCTAATACCGAGAACCGAGGAGTGTTTATCATTATCTCCTCTATTTTATACTCAATCAGCATATCGGTAGGCATATGTTCAGAAAAAAAGACCTGCGAAGGCGATGCCATCTCTTCTCTTACATCGCCAATTGTTTTCTCTACGTCCACACCTAACGTGCTTGGAAGGCATGTTGCTGGATCAGCATCTATCGCAAGCACCCTCCCTAACCCCTTTTCTGTTAGGAATTTTAGTAGTAGCGAGGCAATTACGGTTTTTCCAGTCCCACCTTTTCCTGCGACTGCAATAATATTTGCCTTTTGGTTCATTTTCCTCGTCCATCCATCAGGAGAATATTTATTATTTTATATCTTTTTGCATTTAATAAGGTTTTAATAATTTTTAGGTTGTCCGAAATCGCCGCTAATTTGAAATAATAGGTTGGGAAAGGGCAAAGTTTTCCATGCAATCAAGATGAAAGGGGAAGAAGAGATAAAAAAGATATGTGGAGAGGTCATAGAGAAAATAAGACCCGATGAAAGAGAGAGAAATAAAGTAAAAACAGTAACCGACTTTATAATCGCAAAGATAAATAAAAAAGCGTCAGAGATGGGTATAGAAGCCCACGCAATCTCCGTAGGGTCAACCGCAAGGAATACATGGGTAAGTGGCGAGGCGGACATAGACATTTTCATCATGTTTCCTGCAGACCTTCCGGAAGAGTATTTAAAAGAGAAGGGGCTTGCTCTCGCAAAAAGCATTTCTGAAAAATACGAAGAAAGATATGCCTCGCATCCTTATATTCACGCTTATTTTTATGATGCAGAAGGAACGGAGCACGAGGCGGATATAGTACCTTGTTTTTCGGTAATAGATGCGTCGAGATTGAAATCCGCAGTTGACCGGACTCCTTTTCATAATGAATATATTGTAAAGAGGATATCAGGGCTGGAAGACGAAGTGTTACTGTTAAAACAATTTTTGAAATCAGCGGGAATTTATGGCTCTGAGCAAAGACGAAAAGGCTTCTCGGGTTATCTGTGTGAACTCCTCATCCTTAGATATTCCACCTTTGCCGAGCTATTGAGAAACGCATCGAGGTGGAAATATGGCGAAAGAATAGATATCGAAGGTAGAGGTAAATACAAAGGGGAAGGAAAAGACCCACTTATTGTTATTGACCCTGTTGACCCGAAAAGGAATGTAGCGGCAGCGGTATCATTGGATTCTTTTTGCAGGTTAATAGATGCGGCAAGGGATTTTTTAGCGTGTCCTGATGCAAGTTACTTCTCTACCGCAGAGAAAAAAGAGATGAACAAGGCTGAATTCATAAAATTAGTGAAGGAAAGAGGAACAGAATTCGTAATGGTGCTGTTTGACGCGCCTGACGTGGTGGAAGACATATTATTCCCACAACTGAGAAAGGCAGAAGCATCCATCGCAAGGCTGATAGAAAGAAATGGATTCAGGATATATCGAAGTGATGTTTCGGTGGAGGGAGACAAAGCGTTTTTTATATTCGAGTTCCTCGTTTGGAATCTCCCAAAGGTGAAAAAGCATATAGGTCCACCAGTTACTTCAAGATACCATTCTGAGCAGTTCAAAAGCAAATATGCTTCTCAACAATCATTACGTATTGAAAACGGCAGGTATGTCGTGGAAATAAAGAGAAAACATACAAATGTAGTGGAATTACTGAGGAACGAGCTGAGGTCATGCAGTTTGGGGAAACACGTCTCTGAATCAATAGATAGAGGATATGAGATTTTAAAGAACGAAGAGATAAGGTTTTTTGAAGGGATTGGCGCTTTCTTCAGGCACTATTTTGGCTTTGATTAACGCTCGATGACGTGGTTTTACTTAAATTTAAAACCAGGTTCGGGGCTTTCTTTTAGTTTCTATCAAGAACAATGTCTTTCTCTACTGGCATGGTGACAAAGCTTTACTTTATATTTATATACAGAGAAAAAGGAAAAAGGATAAAGTAAAAAAAGAAAGAAGAGGTGAAAGAAGAAAGATGGCAACAGAAGCATTGGAAGTGGGGGATGTGATGACACCGAAAGTCGTTACCGAGGATGAAGAGACACCTGTCACTATAATATCCGCAGACATGGAAGTGTCGGGAATAGGGAGCGTAGTTATAACAAAAGAAGGTAAGCCCGTGGGGATAATCACCGACCGTGACATAGCAATAAAAGTTATAATGAAGAATAGAAGACCAAAAGAAGTCAAAGCAAAAGAAATCATGTCAAGCCCTTTGATCACTATCGGGCCATATGCATCTATTGAAAAAGCATGCGCGCTCCTGGCAGAGAGGAGCATTAGAAGACTGCCGGTGATTGACGATGACAAGCTTGTAGGCATTATAAGTGTGAGGAATATATTGACAAGAAACCCAGCGTGTGTAAGCAAATTTTATCCACTGGAGTGAGTTATCTATGCTTCCGATGCTTTATCACTCCTCCTCTCATCCATCCGCTGCTCCAAACAGCGCTGCTCTGTGGCGAGAGTGGCGCAAAAAGAGAAAAGATAGATTTAAAAAATTTAGGAGGTGATATGATCAGAAAAAATGATGAAAAAGACATTGGCAATAAGTGTAGTAGCGATATTTGCTATATGCATAGCTATTGCAGGCAATTTCCCTTCCGGGGCAACAGCCGTAGATAGTAGTGATAATGGTAATGCAACTATCTCAGTTTCTGGCAGGGGAATCGTGAGTGCAGAGCCAAATCAGGTAGAGATACGACTCGGCGTTGAAACGGAGGACAAAAACGTATCGAAAGCATTGGCGAATAATTCTTTTAAGATGAACGCTACTATTGAGGCGTTGAAAACACTTGGTATTTCAGAGGACGAAATAGAAACATCTCGTTTTAATATCTACACGATTAGAGATTATGAACGCGAACCAGAGGAGATTGTTGGATACCGGGTAACCAACGAAATCGTGGTTAAAACGAGTGATTTAGAAAAAACAGGAGAGATCATCCGTGCTGCGATTGACGCGGGAGCAAACAATGTGAGGGGGGTGGTATTTGGATTGAATGAAACGAAGGAGAAGGAGTCGAAGTACGCAGCAATAAACGAGGCATGTGTAGATGCGAAAGGTAAAGCGGGAGCAATAGCAAGTGGGTTCGGTCTTAATATCGTAAGAGTAGTGGAGATCAAAGAAAGCAGCGTATATGTAACTCCATGCCGCGCAGGAGGGGGATATGGAGAATACGCAATGCCAATACCTGCTCCAGTGCTACCACCAATCGAACCAGGAGAGATAGAAGTGAGTGCGACGATTAATGTCGTATATGAATGCAGATAAAAAAAACATTTGAGCGCTGAGAAGAGACGCTTTTGAGTTCAGCCCTGCTTCATGCACTGCTTGTCTCTTCTCCTTTTTTCTTCAAGTGTGAACACTGTGGAATCAAAAAAATGAAAAAGGCGCACAAGAAATGAAAAGCGATGAATGTGATAGACTTTTGAGATACTCTTACACTCCCTTATTCCAGTGCCCATGACTATTGCCGGCCAATTAGACGTTCTAACAGGTACGGGTGCTCTATAATATTTGAGCCGCGAACTACTCTCCCACTCCCCTATTCCATTACCTATGGCAATTGACTGATTGGATGCAGTAACAGACTTATGGGTTATAGAATTGTATCCTTCAGACCAATGAGAAGAGTACTGCACGGAATTTTCATCCCACAACGCGAATGCCATAACCGTGGGCACTATCAAAACCGCCGTCAACATTATCGCTACTGTTGCTATTGCAAGTTGCTTTTTCATTTTTCATATCACCTCCTATCTGTTTGGGTATTTATATTGCGCCCCTCCTCGGCGCACTGATGCACTGACGCACCACAGTATCCGAAAGCACATCTATCATCCATCAGGATTTATTTTAAACACAGGTATTACACCGCTCCGATTCCATTCCACCAAAAGGGATAGCTGCTTCGAAGGTTTCTATTACCGTAGTATGCATTGCTGATTTCAGGAGCATATTGTCCTCTTCCATCAGGATTTATTTTAAACACAGGTATTACGGCGCTGCGTAAGCATATTCGTTCTGCGGTGTGGGGTTTCCGAATGGAGCAATCTGGCTGAAGCTCGTTACGTTCGCATAAACATAGTTCCCTGTTGTGTTAACTCCATTTGGTTTCCCGGTCTCGTTGGCTAATTCCCACGCTGATGCCGTTTCATTCCACCTGTAAAGCAATAAACTATCTTCATCAACACCACTGACATCGGCATCGCGATAACTCACATTCAAGAAGATCCATGAATCTGCCGTTACGTTCGTCACATTCACGAATTTGCGGATGTTCACCTTTCCCGCGGGATTTAACTTTAACTCCGGAGTTGTCACTCCCTTTATCTTGATGCCCTGGTCGTAAATGAAAGAAATCGTGGTTGGGTAGCTGGCTATCGTGAGGTCTTCGACAGTGTTGCTATGTGAATCCTCGTCAGAATAGAAGTCGTAATTGTTGTTTGATGCGGTATTGTTGGATAACGAGTTATAATTTGCTCTGCCAAGACAGGTAGATGCCGTATCGGTTATTACACGAGCTTATATTCGTTAAGTTGTTGTTGCGCGAGGAATAGAGGTAGATACCGTACTCGTGGTTCGAGTTGGCGGTGTTGTGCGTGAGCGTATTGTAGTTGCTC
>QMVO01000147.1 GCA_003661125.1 Methanosarcinales archaeon | reverse complement strand
CTTCATACCACTCAAGGTACTCTTCGGCCTCAGCCTCTTTATCAAGGATGTATCCCAGCTTTTGCATTTCTTCTTTCATGAGACGGATGTCAAAGAAGCTCAAACCAAGCACAGGAACGCCTGGAAGATGCTCTTGTAAATCATCTGGCCTCTTATGTACATACTCAATAACAACATCGGGGTTTAGGCTGAGTACTGTCTCGTAGTCTACTGGATGGCCTCCCACCGATGGTAACTTGCTGAGTATTGGAAATGATCGGCTTTTGTCCGCTTTCTTATATTCACCCGTAATGACATAACTGACACCAACCACCTCATCCACTGCATCGAGCACTTGTATCGCTTCAGCAATGGGTGGCATACACGGGATGATCCTCTCCACCGGCTTCTTTACCGTCACCGTCCTATCCGCGGAATCCACAATCGTAAGCTCCTTCTCCTTACCCACGATGATCATTTTTATCTGCACGAAATCCAGCGGATTTATTTTACCATCGTATTTCGCATCTGCTAACTCCGTCACCGGTTTCTTACCGAAGAATATCAGCTTTACGTAGGTCAGGTCGCGCATATCAATCGTATCGTCTTCGTTTGCATTGCCGTAGATGTCTAAGACGTAATCGTCTTCTGAAGCGGTTGTGACCCCACCAGGTGCACTTACTCTTTGCGTTGTGTGACTTTGCGCAATTGCAGTTGCAGACAAAGTAGCCACTAAAAACAGCGAACACAACACAATTGCTATTCCCAACAATGTTGCTATTTTCGTTTTCATTTCTTCTTTTTCACCTCCTAAATTTTTTTCAACTCGGCTCAGGATACACGAATACACCGTGCTTATCCAGGTCGTAGTCCAATCCTTGGAATCTTGTCAGGTATTCTTGATGAATTGCCTTTGGATCCAAGTCTTTGAATAGCTCAGGATGGAACCATTTTGCCAAGTACGCAATACCAATAAAATGCTGTGCTCCCCCATAGAGGTCATTGCTGATCACATAAACCCGTTCTTGCTTCACTGCAGTGACCTCAGCCAGTTCTGGTCGACTCATGATCTCGTCCCTTAAACTGGTCAGTTCGGTTATATCATCGGATTCGTATCCACTATTCCCTCGAGCCACAATGACTATAATATCGGGATCGCGTTTTATCACCTCCTCGGGATCCACCGTAGGGTAGCTCGAAAGATCGCTGAAGATATTGTTTCCACCGGCCAGCATGATTTTTTCATGATATCCGGCACCTTCGCCACAAGTTTTGTAAGGAGCCCACTCAAGGTATACCGTTGGTTTATCTTCTTCCGAATGTTCTTCCACTCGCTCTTTGACTGTATTCATTACCCCATTGTAGAAATCAAGGAACTCATCAGCTTCATTCCGTTTTCCAAGGATATAGCCCATCTTTCGTATTTCATCTACGTGATTCGATGGTCTATAACCATCAATCCGCAGAACGGTGATCGTCGGGTCTGCTTCGTTTAGCGTATTTTGAATCTTTTCGTAGCTAGAGGAACTGCCCACTCTTGCATATATCCAGACAGTATCAGGATGCAGCTCCAATATCGCCTCATAATCCGGGGATGAGACTGATCCAAGACCTTGGCACTCGCTAAACTCCGGGAAGTATATGTTATCCTCTTTGATATATGTGCCAACACCAACTATTTTATCTGTCTCTAACTTGAGTGAACGCATCGGTTCAAGGATAGGACTCAAAAGGACAATCAACCTCTCAAGCGGCTTTTTCACCGTCACGATTCTATCCGCGGTATCGATGATTGTAAGCTCCTTCTCCTTACCCACAATGATCAACTTAATCTGCACAAAATCCAGTGGGTTTATTTCGCCATCGTATTTCGCATCTGCTAACTCCGTCTCCTGCCTTTCGCCGAAGAATATCAGCTTTACGTATGTCAAGTCTCGCATGTCAATCGTATCGTCTTCGTTTGCGTTGCCGTATATGCCCAAGACGTAATCGTCTTCTGAAGCGGTTGTTATAATTGCACTTGCAGTTACTCCTTTCGTTGTTTGCTCAGCAGCAATCGCAGGCAGAGCTGCTAATAACATCGAGCACAGCACTACTGCTATTTCCACCAACGCTAATGTTTTGTTTTTTGTTTTCATTTTTTCTTTTTCACCTCCTAATTTTTTCAGCCTTTTTGTTTTTGCGAATGAAGAGGGAGAAAAAATGGACCCCCTCGTAACAAACTTTTCGTGTTTTTTGTGCTGTTCTTTTATATATATCACATTGCTCGTTCTTGTGTTCTCTTCTGCTGCCATGTCCTTAATGTCCCTCGGGATGTTCCTCGGGATGATACACGAATACACCGTGCTTTTTAACGTCGTAGTCTATATGCATGAATTCTGTCAGCCATTCCTGATGAATTGAATTTGGATTTAGATCCTCAAAGAGATTAGGATGGAACCACTTTGCAAAGTAAAGTGGCGCAAGGAACCATGCTCTCCACGCCAGTACATCGCTGTATATCAGATAGACTTTTCCATCTTTCACTGCTTTTAGGTTTTTAAATTCAGATAAATTCATAAACTCCTCTCTGAATGTCTTTGCTCCTGATATGTCATCTACGTCATAACCAAAGGTATGGGGTGGCCATCCGGAATGCACGACTATGATAGAGGGATTCTCCGTGATAACCCACTCAGGATCTACTGCGATACAACTCCCGGGGAGATCTCCTGCGATATTGATACCACCAGCCATTTTGATTATCTGATTTACACTTGGATTATCCCTACCGTAAGTTTTCCATGCTCCGGACCATTTATATGTATCAAATACCCGTGGCTTATCAGCTTCCGAAAGCTCTTCTGTCCGGCTTTTGATTATATTTAGGTAACTTTCATACCAATCAATGTACTTCTCAGCCTCTGTTCTTTTATTAAGAATGTATGCGAGCTTTTCCACCGTTTGTGTGTATGTAAGAGGACCGACGCAATATGCACCTATAACAGGTATGCCTGTTCCCTCAAACTGCTTTGCAAGCGTTTCCGTTGCACTACCTGATGTAACCATGAGCACAAGATCAGGCTCAAGCTCTAATATACCCTCAACGTCTGGTGCCCATGTGGAGCCAATGGAGGGGAGTTGGCTTAACTTTGGGAATAATATCTTCATATTTTCAGCCTTTATGGTGGATCCTACACCGACCACTTTGTCCTCTGCCCCAATTGCTTTGATAACTGTCGCTGTTGCGGCATATGCGACGACCATCCTTTCCACTGGCATACTTACCGTCACGATTCTATCGACTTCATCCACAATCGTAAGCTCCTTCTCCTTGCCCACGATAATCAACTTTATCTGTACAAAATCCAGTGGGTTTATTTCGCCATCGTATTTCGCATCTGCTAACTCTGTCTCTGGTTTCTTACCAAAGAAGATCAGCTTTACGTAGGTCAGGTCTCGCATGTCAATCGTATCGTCTTCATTTGCGTTGCCGTAAATGCCTAAGACGAAATTGTCTTCTGAAGTTGTTATGATAGTGTTTGCACTTGCTCTATGCATTGTTTGATCAGCGGCAATTGCAGGTAAAGCCACTAAAAACACCGAACACAGCACGATTGCTATTTCCACCAATGCTAATGTTTTGGTTTTCGTTTTCATTTTTTCTTTAACACCTCCTAAATTTTTTAAGATTGAAAAGAGGGAAAAAATTCCCCCCTAAACCTTTCTTTCTTTCTTTCGTATTTCTCTTTTATCTCACTGCTCGTTCCTGTGCTTTCTATCGTCGTCATGTTCTTATTCTTCCAATGGTGGATATACGAATATTCCATGTTCATATACATTGAAGTCTAGGCCAGGGCAAAAATTGTCTATGAACTCCTGATGCATTGCCTGCGGGTCCAAATCCGTAAACAAGTCTGGATGGAACCATTTCGCCATGTATGCGATAGCTATTGGATGGTCGAATCCGTAAGAAAGCCCCTCGTGTATTATATAAACATTTCCATTCTTCACTGCAGTAACATTGGCCAATTCGGGACGATTCATGATCTCCTGCCATATATCCACTATCACGGACGGATCGTCTGTCTCATATCCAGCACCTTTCCTCAAATGCTTGATAATAATATCGGGATTCCTCGCCATTACCGCTTCAGGGTCTACCTCGGAGTAACTGGGCGAATCAGAAAATATATTTCTTCCACCAGCTATCTCGATATATGTTTGAGCTCCCGAGCCACCACCGTATGCTTTGTAATCTCCGAAAGAAGACTCTACATACACTTTGGGTTTCTCATCCTCTGAGAGCCTTCCTGTCCGTGCTTTAATTGTGTCAAGATATTTGTCACAGAAAGTTTTGAGGTAATTATCTGCTTTATCTCGTTTGTTCATGATATAACCAAACTTCACCGTCTCTTCTACAAAGTGTGTCCGCGACATGAAGTTTAAACCGACTACAGGAACACTATCAGAGAGCTTATCATAGAGATGCTTGGTCCAGCTTGTCGCTCCTACGACTAAGTCAGGTTCGAGACTAAGTATTGCTTCAGCGTCCGGAGGATATCCTCCAATGCACGGAAATTTACTGCCCTCCGGGAAATAGGTGGGATATTGGTTAACGTTTTTTTCGATACCGACTATTTTATCCAGTTCTCCAAACATTCGTATTGCCTCATAACAATACAGAGACATTGAAACCACACGTTCCACTGGCTTCTTCACGGTCACGATTCTATCCGCAGAATCGATGAGTGTAAGCTCCTTCTCCTTACCCACGATGATCAGCTTTATCTGCACAAAATCCAGCGGGTTTATTTTCCCGTCATATTTCGCATCTGCCAACTCCGTCTCTAGTTTCTTACCAAAGAATATCAGCTTTACGTAGGTTAGGTCTCGCATGTCAATCGTATCGTCTTCGTTTGCGTTACCGTAAATGTCTAAGACAAAATCGTCTTCTGAAGCTGTTGTGACTTCGGATGCACTCACTTTTTGCGTGGCTTGCTCAGCGGCAATTCCTGGTATAGCCACTAAAAACAGCAAACACAGCACAATTGCTATTCCCACAAACCTTTTCGATAGAAAAGGTTTACCAAAAGAACCTTCTTTTGCGTTCATCTCTTCCTTTTTACCTCCTCATTCGCTTCTTTTTCCTTTAGAACCTGTTTCTTTTAGCACTGTGGGGCTCTGCCCACGACCTCGCAAGCCTGTAAAGGCTTAGTTTTCTTTTCTAAAGAAAAAGTGTTGCTGGGAATCCGCCCAGCCCGGTATCCTTTTATTCTCATCTTCGTTCTCGTCTCCTCCTCCCCAGAGCATACGCAATCGCAGACATCGCAGCTATTGCGAAAACCGCCTCGAATCCAGGTGTTTCTGGCG
>QMVO01000146.1 GCA_003661125.1 Methanosarcinales archaeon | reverse complement strand
CTCCGCTCCTGCTCCATTGACGGGCCAGCCCGAGCGACAGCACGCTCTTGCCGGAACTACCGCGAAGCCCGGCCACCACCAATCGTCCGGTTCGGGAACTTTCAACTGGCAAGGTCTTTACTCACTCGCTGCTCA
This sequence comes from Methanosarcinales archaeon, assembly GCA_003661125.1. Classification (GTDB taxonomy): domain Archaea; phylum Halobacteriota; class Syntropharchaeia; order Alkanophagales; family Methanospirareceae; genus QMVO01. The sequence continues at coordinate 5,208 of QMVO01000146.1, read as the reverse complement.
AAAGGACAGGGATAAGAGGCGGCGGCCCGGTTTCGACCGCCGCATCCCCGTTGATTTCTTCCACCGGCTCGCTCTTACCACCGGAACTGAGAGGTGTTTCGGAGAGTGACCTGGGCCAAGGTGAAATCGTCGATGTGTTTGTCGGTGAACTCGATGCCGGTTCTTTCGAAGAATTTTTCCCAACCGATGCGCTCAATCCACTCGCCCAGCCGCTCGTGCTTGTTGGCGCCTTCGGCGTAGGTTTCCACTATCTTCCTGATGGCCCCCACCGTCTCCGGCCACCTGGGCGGAGTGTTCGGCAGGAAAGGAACCGCCAGCTTCGAGAACGCGGGCCCGCTTCGGGCGTTGCTCACTTTCCCGCCGACCCAGAGCGATATGCCGTCGCCTTCCGGGTCGGCCATGGGCATGGCCGGGCACATGGTGTAGCAGTTTCCGCAGTACATGCACCGCTCTTCGTTGACCTGCACGCCCTTGGTCTTGGGGTCGGGCCGGATGGCCAGGGTAGGGCAGCTGGCCACGGTGCTGGGAACCTCGCAAATCTTGGGCAGCTTTTCGTTCTTCACCACCGGTGGGAGCCTGTGGATGCCCAGGATGGCGATGTCCGAGCAGTGCACGGCGCCGCACATGTTAAGGCAGCACGCCAAGGAGATTCTACAGAATGCGGGTAGTTTCATCTCCTTGAAGTAGTCTATCAGCTCGTCCATCACAGATTTGACGATACCCGAAGCATCGGTAGCGGGAGTATGGCAGTGGATCCAACCCTGAGTGTGGACGATGTTCGTTATGCCGTATTTTGCATGGGTAGCATCCCAAGTTCCACCTACGACGAATCCACCCTCTTCGATCTCCTTGATTAGAGGGTCTATCTTGGACTCGTCGGTGAGTATGAACTCAACGTTGTATCTGCTCGTCCATCTCAGATAGCCATCGCAGTACTTCTCTGCTAAATCTGCAATCCATCTTATAGTGTCAGTTGCAAGCAGTCTCGGAGTACCCATTTTTACAATATAAACGACGTCACCACTTTCCGCAACCCTCTTTATGACACCGGGTCTGATGACCTCATGGTACTTCCACTTTCCGTAGTTCTTCTTTATTACCGGGTGTAGCAGTAAGCGATAATCTGGAGGTCCAAAATCGGTCTTGTATGGTCTCTTCTCTTCACTCATTTCCTCCACCTCCTCTTTGCCTCCTCACGATCTTCAGGTGTCCAGAATACGAAAGGATTCGTTCTCGGATATTCAACCATTCTTACATCGGCGGGTATGTCTATTCCGTATTCCTCTTTCATTGCCTTTAGGAATCTCCACATTCCAACTCTTCTGATCAGCTCTCCGAATCTCTCTCTGAATTTACCATTTTCATCCCACCAGTCCCATATCGCTCTAAGAAGCTCTTTTATGTAATCATACGGATGTTTCATCTCTACGAACGGTAGCAGAACCCAGCTGAGGAATGCGGAATCTACGAACGTAGCCTTACCACCGATGAGGATTGTGGCACCTCTCTCTTTTCCGGGTCTCAGAGCTTTGGGTAGCTTGTTTATGCAGTGCATGCACCTTACACAGTTGCTGTTATCGATTTCAAGTTCTTTTGTATTGGGATCGAACTTCATGCACTTCGTTGGACAGAGTTCAACGACCTCCTTCTGGATACGTTCGGCGCCCAATTCGTTAACGTATTCTTTAACGGCCTCTTGGTCTATTTGGATCTCATCCTTCCATGTTCCGATTACAGAGAAGTCCGCTCTTGCCTTTGCTGCAACACAATCATTCGGGCATCCTGATGCTTTTATCTTAAACTTATACGGCCACATGGGCCTGTGCAACTCGTTCTGGAACTCCATTGTCATCTCGTATATAAAGTCCAAGGTGTCAAAGCAGGCGAATTCACAGAGTGCGGGTCCCATGCATGCAGTTGGTGTTCTCAGATCTGATCCTGAGCCTCCTATATCGAAAGGTATCTCAAGGTATGCAAGATCCTGGAAGCATGGCTCCAAAGCTTTTGTCGGGCATCCGAGGAGGATTATATCACCTGTTGAACCGTGGAAGTTTGTGAGACCACTACCGTACTTATCCCACACATCACAGATATCTCTCAGAGCTTTGCTTGTGTAGAACCAACCGGTTGGCATGTTAATTCTAATCGTGTGATACTCCGCAACGTGCGGATATTCTTCTGGCAGATCGCAGTATCTTCCGATAACACCTCCACCGTAGCCTCTTACGGCTACGATACCTCCGTGTTTCCAGTGAGTTCTTTTATCTTTGTAACACCTTTCAAGAAGTCTTAAGTGATCCCTTGCCATTTCGTTCTTTGCAGCAGCCTTTTTTATTTCTCTGACAAAACTTGGCCAAGGACCTTTTTCAAGCTCGTCTAATAATGGTGTTTCGCTCATTCGGTCACCTCCATTACAGTTCGATTTTAACTACCGAATATATATAAATGTTTCTAAATCTGTTTAATGGAAATGGAGGTCTGAAAGGGTTGATAGAAAAAAATTCATGATAAATTCTGATTTAGTTTAGCCTAAACTTTGTTGCCAGCGCTTTGTTCAACTATATCCTTTGCAATTAGGTAAGCGGCTGTTTCCACTTCATCCTTTGGAGAAATGTCCTCCAAAATTCCCTCGGTTAAAGCTTTTTTTATCAGTCTCGCTGTTGGAATGTCTTCATTTATGCTTCTGACGTCCGGTTCGGCATTGTAGAACAGCTTCTCCAATCCCCTCATTATCGCTTTTGCAATTTCTTTTGTCTCCCTGTCACCGTAAATCATAGCCTTATCAAGCCAAGCAACGAAGTTTAAATTTGAAAGATTATACTGTCTCATCACCAAATACGAAATGGAAGCCGCAAGAAGATACTTCTCTCCAGCATCCAACAACTCACCCGTTTTCTCATTGGCGTATGCGTATGCGACGAGAACCTTCACCCTGATATACGGAGGTAAATTCTGCTTTAGCAATTTGTCGAGAATATCCTTTGCCTCAGAATACTCCCCTTTTTCGAGTTTAATGGAGGCTATGTTAAGTAGAGCACCCGGATCTTTTGATATCTCCAGAACTTTCTCAAATACCTTTTCGGCTTCTTCAAAATCTTTTTCGGACTTCAGGAGAACGCCGTAATTATTTAAGGATTCGATCAGGTCGTTCAGATATTTTTTATCTTTATTTGCGAGTTCCGTTCTTATCTCCACGGCTTCTTTTAATACCTTCTTAGCATCTTTGAATCTTTTTGTGGCTGTAAACAGGACACCAAGATTGTTAAGAACAGTTGCTATTTCCTCTTCGCTGCCTATATCCCTTAGGATGTCGAGAGCACTGATGTAGTGTTTTTCAGCGTCATCATATCTTCTGAGATCAAACGCAAGCGTTCCCCTGTTAATAAGGACGTAAACGGCGTCTTTGATATAGGAGTAATCTTTTTTTGCGAGTTCTAAGAATAGCGATAGGGACTCATCGTAATATTTGTCGGCATCTTCAAGTTTCCTGAGTACGTATGCAATGTTACCGAGATACATTAAAACTTTTGCTCTGTAGTATCCCTCAAGTTTGTCAAGGTTTTCCCTGCAAAATTCGTATAAATCACGCATCGCAAATGGATTTAACATTTTTTCCTGACCGATTTCAGAAATTCTCTTAACAAAAGAATCAAAATCCTTTTTTTCGAGTAAATCATTCAGTTCGGACAGCATTTGCTATCACCCTTTTACAGAATTTTTCAACAACTTCCCCGATAACAATGAGCAGAGGACCCTTAACATTTGCCCTTTTAATTTTCTCACCGATATCCGAGAGGGTTCCAATAAGTATCCTTTGATTGGGTAGAGTCCCGTTCTCTATCGCCGCTACGGGTGTTTTTTTATCTCTTCCGAGTTTTATTAGCTCCCTTGCGATTTCGTCTATCGTATCTTTGCCCATCAAAACTACTATCGTCCCCTCTAAAGGAGTTTTGCACCACTTCACAACGTCAGCTCTCCCGGATACAATCAATACGGAAGAACTCAGTTCGGGATGAGTTAGGGGGATAGCACAGGAAGAGGTGACACCGTTAATGGAGCTAACACCCGGGATAACCTCGTAGGGAATATTTTCTTTTTCAAGAAACTCGATCTCGATACAACCTCTACCGAAAATGAGCGGGTCACCACCTTTCAATCGAGCAACCGTTAATCCTTGGTCAGTTAATTCTTTTAAGAGATAGTTTATGTATTCCTGCCTTTTTTTACCGTCGTCCCAGCTTCTCTTTCCAACATATATCATTTTTTTTCCAAGTTTTTTCAATTCATCGATAAGCCTATAATCGATGAGGGCATCGTAAAGGATCACATCAGAGTTTTTTAGAGATTTTAAGGCTTTTAATGTGAGAAGTTCTGGATCTCCCGGTCCTGCACCGATCAGATAGACTTTCCCTTTACCCACAATCTGGACAAAGTTTTTGGCTATTTAACTGTTTCTGATAGAAAATCTTTAAATTTTTTAGAACAACACTCAGTGTGGAATCGATCTTTCACGATATCCATGTTAGAGTAATATATCCGGAAATCTCGTTCAAATGCGATCCCTCGCTGGAATGCAGTGTTTGCTGTAAGATCGCACCGGCAGATTTAAACGAGGATGAATACAAGCAGTTGATAAGAGCGGGATACAGAGACTTCGCCTATCCGGTGGGTTTTGGAATATACCAGATGAAAGAGAGAATGGGGGGAGGATGCATTTTCCTGAAAGATTACAAATGCGAAATCCACAATATAAGACCCGCATCGTGCAGAGCGTTTCCGTTCACACCAGCATTTTTTGATTTTTACGATAAGGTTTTGGTTTGCGTTTTTGATCCAAAAGCTCTTAAAATGTGCAAAGGGATTGGTAAGGGGAAAATAGAAGAAAAACTCGTTTACGAGTGTGCTTTGGCATGCAGAAAACTCTTTACTGACAGGATAAAAATAATTTCAAAAATCAGAAAGCCTGAAGAAGCTTTTTTGCTTGTTGCATTGAGCACACCTAAAAAAATTGGGATGATAAAGGATAGTCCTTGGAGATCTCAGTGCTATTGTTGCGGACATCCTCTAAAGATTTCGGAAGAATATAAGATTTACAAAGAGATCCAAAGAAATTTCGTGGATTATGGTGAGTTTTTGGTTTGTGAAAAATGTTTGGGAGAAGATATAGAGAAAAGAAGAAGAGAATTGCTGTTTAGTCCGGATGTGCTG
>QMVO01000145.1 GCA_003661125.1 Methanosarcinales archaeon | reverse complement strand
TCCGCAATATGTTTTCCCCTTATGCGTTCTTCATCAGGGAAAACAGAAGGATTATGCGGAACCTCCATGCCAGAATCAGTAATACCTTTCAAAACAGTGAACACTTTAGATCCCGAAGTAGGGGTGTGCAGTCCAATATCGAGGATAGCTTCGTCAAATCCTGCTTCTTTTGCGCGCTTGCCAAATAACAATCCAGTCAAATAAGCAGCTGGTGTATTACACCCACTCCCTTTGTAGTCATATCTTTTCAGTTCCGAAGAGATAACAGAGAGAACGGTTTTATCCCCAGGCTTATCGGGCAGAACCAGTTGTATTCTAATGTATTTATTGCTCTTTCTCACCACTACCCTGGGCTTTCTGATAAGCAATAGCTTTAACCTCTTCCGGTAGTCGGTCTTACCCTCTCTTCTCCTTCTGAATGGAACGCGGAATGTCGGACTTTTTGCCATCTTCCTATTCCCCCGTCGTTAATGTACAGGTTTTTATAAGCTCGTTTAAATGAGCGATATTTCTGATTTCTCCTGATTTCGCTTTATTATATAATTTACGATATGTAGTTCTATCAATCTGCTCACCGTCTCGTAACTCCTTTAATCTTCTTCGCAAGCCCCTGATCTTGGTTATCCATAACCTTTTCTTCCCCCTTCGCGCACCTTTTGCGCCCTTTCTGGAACCTTGCCCCTCCCTTCTTCCCAGAGCCTTTTTCATCGTTCTTTCTCTCGCCCTCCCTCGACTTACACCTTTCTTTTGCTTCTTTTTTATGACACCTTCTTCTATCAAACCTCGAACATCCTCTCTCGTTATCGCTAACGAAACATCCTCAGTAGCTTCAGGGTCTATCCACACTCTACCCTTTCCGATTTTCATCACCTCTGCTGCTATTCTCTTCTGCTTTGCTAGATCAGCCATAACTTTTCTTACCTAAGTACCTCCTTATCTATTTTTCGTCCCCGGTACTAATAAAGTATCCAAACCATTTTTAACTATGCCTATTTTAACTTTTTCTTTTATTTTTGTACTTGTTTTGGTTACGTTATAATGTCTATATTCCTCCATTTCTTCTTCAAGTGCTTCCCCGACAGACCTATAAGCATTTATTCCCCACCTATTTAATACGCCCGAGTCGAGTTCAGAAACGATAGACAAACGCACTCGGTTCATTGCTTTCCTCATATAAAACGCTTTATGCCCCCCGAGCACAAAATTCGTTTTGATAGCCTCTTCTGCTGCTTCATAGCTCGCATATCTGTTCATCCAGTCCTCGAAATAAGGGTCGCCAATTCCTTCTCGGCATTCCGCGACTAAAATCAGCTTACCACCCGGAACTACTGCTCGATAGCTATTGTCTATCGTCTTAGACGCTTGATACAGATTTCTATCTTTTGGGAATCCACCGGCACTTACCAGGAGGACATCAAACATATCATCAATTTCAAGAGAGAACAAGCTCTTTGCTACTTCAGCACCTTTAAGAAACACAGCGTTCATCTCTCCTGCGTACGCATCCACCAGACAACCCGAAGCATCAGCAACGGTATTTATCACGAAATCAGGCGGCGCGAAAGATGCCGCTTCGGACATGTCCAGATGAACAGGATTGTTCTCTACGTTTGTGGTCCTCGCGCGTTCATCCACCAGAAGCGCATGGTTCTTTTTTATCGTTTCTCGTGAGGATATACCGGGAAGGATGCTCTTCCTCCCGCCTCCAAATCCAGCATAGTAATGCAAAGTTATATCACCGGTTAGAATTTTTATATCTGCTTCCACGTAGTTTCTATTTAACATCACTGGCGTTCCTCGGCTTGTCGTGCCTACGAATACCAAATCTGTTGCATCGCAATCATGAATCACAAAGTTGTATTGGGCATAGTATCTACCAAGAATTCTCTTCAAATCTTCTTCTGCTGGTGGCGCATGAGTGCCGCAGGCAACGAGCAGGGTGATTTGTTTTTTATGCTCTTTTCCTATTTCTTCTGTCAAAGCATCGAGTATTTTCTCAGTAGGCGCTTCTCGTGTATGATCATCAACGACTATTACTATTCTCGCATCTTTCTTCCTCTTAACTATTTCGTTCAGTCTTATCGTGCCTATTGGATTCTGAATGGCATGCTTTATTATGTCTACGTCAAGGCTTTTGGGAATACCTTCGGTTCTGCTACTTCTGAAGTCCAATGACTTACCTTCTATGTCTATATTTATTACTCCGGAGCCGTAAGGTATCCGCATCATGGTGGTGAATATGTAGTTAATAAAATAAAAATTGATTTCCTTGATTGATTTACTCAGACAAAAATGCCCGGTGGTTAACGACTGCGCAATCTTTTTAAAAATGCTTCCAGGAGGTCCAACGAAACGATGGTCACCTCACATTTCATACCTCCACCCTCACCGAACATGAAATCACCGAACCGGTCATAAGCTTCTATCGTCCTTTGAATCATTTTTTGATGCTCCTCTCTCTCTACTTCTTTCATCCCCACTCTCAGTTCTCGCTTAACCTTTCCGAGCTCAGCTGAAATCTTCTTGCCCATCGGGCAGCACCTGATAGATGGGAAAGGATATGCGAATTCAAACGGGAACACACGGCATACAAGCGGTCTCTTATCGTATATTAAGCACTTCTTCTCTCTTAAATAGGGACACGGCGTCTTCAAACAGTTTTCTATAACATTCTCGTCCAGCTTATCCAGGAATCTCTCACCTTCAAGCTTATACAGCCTTTCTATGTCCTCCCAATCTAAACTGATGGGCAGTGTCCGACAGCACTCGGCACATCTCTCGCACTTGAAATACTTCTGGATTTCCTCTGCTAATCTGATATATCTCTCCCTTTGCATCTCAAGAGCAATTGTAAGAAAGTTTCATCATAAAAAATATTCCACTGGAAAAGCACGGGTGTGAGGTGGCAAACGCAACGCTCCGCCTAAAAGATGCAACTTCCACCGGAAATGTGGGGGTGTCTGGGAGTGAGAATCGGGAAAAAGGAGCGGTAGAATAATCATGAAAAATTCACCACGCACTTCTATTGAGTATGAGAAAACTAAAACTTAACTATGCACACTAAAGCGGGGCAACACCTTTTTAGTGGCGTAATCTAATAGAAATCAAGTGAAATGGTAATGACTAAAATCGCAGTTTGTGTATGCTCAGGCGGGATAGATTCCACGGTGGCAGCGGCAATCGCATCGCGAGAAGGCTACGACTTGCATTTATTTCACGCTTCTTACGGACAGCGTGCGGAGAATAGGGAAAAAGAAGCGGTAGAGAAAATAGCTGCTTATTTAGGTGCAAAGGAGTTAAAGTTCGTGGAACTACCCTACTTGAAGGAACTTGGCGGGTCTGCTCTGACGGACATCACGAGAGAAGTTCCGGTGGCTGAAGAAGTAAATTTGGATGAAGAAAAAGAGACACCATCTACATGGGTGCCTTGCAGGAATTTAGTCCTTTTAGCGACTGCAAGCGCATACGCAGAAGTCATCTCTGCAGATGCTATTTTCGTGGGCTTCAATGCAGAAGAGGCGAGAGCGTATCCAGACAATGAAAAAGAATTCGTTGAGCGGTATAATGCGGTGTTAGAGAAAGCAGTGGCTTCTTATTGTCAGCCTCCTACAGTAAAAGCGCCTTTAGTGGATTTGTTTAAGCCTGACATAATAAAAAAAGGAATAGAAGTCGAAGCGCCATTGCATTTGACTTATTCATGTTATTTGGGTGGCGAGGAGCATTGCGGGATTTGTGAGTCCTGTATACACCGGCGTAGAGGGTTCAAAGAAGCGGGTGTGGATGACCCGGCGGAGTATAGCAATACGAAGGTGATAACATGAGGGACTGCAAGGGTATAACAATCCGCTTTAAGAGAAAAGCTGTGGGAATCTGGAAGGAGGGGATACATAAAGGCATTATTTCGGTTGGTGATAAAAATGGAGAAATTTGAGATCTTAAAAGAAACAGAGAAAGTAAATAAGAATGTAAACGAGTTTATAAAAGCGGCGGAAAATCATTTAGGAAAAACGCTCGAGCCACTTAAGAAAAACACAGTAGGATTAGTTGGGGAAAAGTTCGTTGATAAATTTGTGTCCTCTTTCAAAGTGACAGGCTCGCCTATTGTTATAAATCTCGATCACAATGTATCCGAAAGACATTTAGATGAATCAGAAAAGATTGTAAAAGAACTTGAAACAATCGTTGAATCCACAGCGGGTCATGTATCGGGCTATAAGATGAATTTTCAATCGTTGTTAACCTTTTTGATTGCGAAACGACCGAATTTTGTTCAGGAGATTAAAGATAGGTTTAAAGCAAAAACAAACATAGAGCCCGTTGTATGGTTAGATCAGAAATTGGGAGACATTCCAAACACGAATTTTCAAGCTGCTGATATCCTCTACAAATTAGGCTTCGATGCAGTACATGCACTACCGCAAATTGGACCTGACTGTGTCGGAGCCGTCCAATTAGCTGCCGAAAGAAATGGCATGGCAGGGGTTGTACACGTTATAAATATGACGCATGATGGTTATAAAACTGCCAAGGAGGATTACTTTAAAAAAGAACTAATTGACAAATTGAGAGGGCGTGCTCTTGGAAATTACATATATCCTGTTAAAATAGGCAAAGAAGCTACAAATGTCAAAATCAGAGCAATTGGAACTATTGAGCCCGCGAATAGACCTTACGAATTATTCGACGGATATAGGAGAATCTATAATGATAAAATCATGATAATCTCAATTGGAATTGGCACTCAAGGTGCGTTACCTGGTAGTGCATTATATGCCGGTGCGACATGCGAAGGCATAGGCAGATTTATCTTTAGTGGAGAAAGGGGGATAGACAATGCGGAGAACATAGAAAAAAAAGCGGACTTATGCAAGCAATGTGCTCTACTTGCTCTTTCAGCAAAATACTCAAATGAACCTTATCCTTTAAGGGAGATATTAGATATTCTTAAGGATTTTAATCCAGTAATCTCCGAAAAGACAAAAGAAGATTTAGATTTGATTTACCATGATAGAAAGAAATAACTTTTTTGATTGTGAAGAATATGGACTTGCTGAGATAGAGGAAATAACCCAAGAAGAAATTGAATTGATGTGGGAAAATCATCAAACCAGAGGTTCAGGCTGCCGCTCTTCTGGCAGCACTGGTAACCGCATGGTATTCAACAACAAAGTATCTTCGACTTCTTTGGCACGTTCTAAAAGCAATTCCTTGCCCACGGTTGTGAGTGCGAATATCGGTATTGCAGTGCCAGCCTGTAAAAGAGCCTTCTCTTTTGCCTCTTCTCTTATGTGTGGTGATGCGCAAGCGGTAATCAGGTCGGCGATTTCGCAGAACTCCTCAGCCTCTTTTCTGGAGATGCCCGTGAGATGA
>QMVO01000144.1 GCA_003661125.1 Methanosarcinales archaeon | reverse complement strand
GAGGATAATCTTATGGTTAGAAGACGAAACGGATTTGGCAGATGCGAACTACGACGGCGAAGTGAATGTGCTTGATATGACGCAAATAGGGCTGATTATTCTTGGCAGGGAAAGTGAGCTTACACTTGTAGATGAAGTTGATAGAATCGTGACGGTGAAGAAGCCGGTAGAACGATTAGTCTGCACTTTAGCACACCATATTGAAGCGTTACGAATACTCGGTGTCTCAAAAGATATAATGGTTGGCGTGCCGTCACGCTTAGACCCCGATTTTTTCCCGGAGTTCGGAGAGGTAACAGGTGTTGGAGATATGCCTTGGAACCCTGATATCGAAATAATATTAGCTCAAGACCCGGAAGTTGTTATTCTACCATCATGTGCAGGACCATATGGTTATACAGCCGACGAAGAGACGGAACTGCTGGAATCCGCGGGCGTAACAGTGCTTCGTTTCTGCTTCAATCAACCAGAAACTTTTTCTAAAGAATTAGAGAAGAATGGGTATGTCTTTGGAAAAAAAGAAGAAGCTGATGAGTTCATTGACTGGCATGAGGATATTGTGAATTCAATCGAAGAGAAGACGAGCGGAATTAGTGAGACAGAGAGACCAAAAGTGTACTGTGAATGGTTACCATATCAGATTAGTGAGGCAGACGATGACATAATTGCAGCAGCAGGCGGTAAGGATGTCTACGAAGGTCAAAATGGTGAAGTAAGTGACGAAGATGTGCTGTATAAAGACCCGGAGATTATAATCAGACCGGTATGGCAAGGTGAAACAGGTTACGGGCTTGACCCGGGTAATACAGTGAGGTTAGAGGGAGTAAGAAAGGAGATTATGGGAAGACTGTCAACAGTGACAGCAGTGGAAGAAGGAGAAGTCTACTTAATAAGCTCTCAACTCTGGACTTATCTACCTTCCAGCGGATGCAGACCTTTTGCGGGTCTATGCTACCTGGCAAAATGGTTCCATCCCAAAGTTTTCAGTGATTTAGAACCACAAGCGATCCATCAGGAATATCTGACAAGATTCCAGGGTCTGGACATTGACTTAGATGAGCAGGGTGTATTTGTGAATCCACCACTGAAGGGGAGTTAAAACTCCCCCCCCTTTTATTTTTGGAAAGAAGTGATAAAAGAAGAAAAAATGAAAATTACCTGTATCTCAACGGTTGCAACCCCAACCATTTTAGAAGCGATAGATGCGCTGAGAGAAGACTTTGAATTAGATATAGAATTCAAAATATACTACCCCAATCAAATTGATGAAGAGGAAGTTGAAGAGGAGACCTTCAAAAATGACCTGAAGGAATCGGATATAGTCCTGATTGACATAAGAGGTGGAGGAAGGTCAAGTGAAATCGCTTATGACACGTTAAAAGCAGGGAAAAACATCGTTTTAAACCTCGTAGGTCCCATGAGCAAGCTAATGGAGATAACAAGGCTCGGCTCTTTCTCAGGTACGAAAATCGCATCTCGAATAAGTTCTTCCACTGAAGTTGAAGTTGACAATCCGGAAGAACTGTGGCAAAAGATAGAGCGCGCTCAAAATATGGTGGAAACCGCAGGGAAAGTCTTACCAATCAAATCCATAAAGGATGCGAGAAATTATATTAGGATAACTAAATACTGGAGATACGCGGGCAAGGAGAATTATTATAATCTTTTTTTATTTCTTCTCAGGGATTACCTCAAATACGAGTTGCCGAGGGCTAAAGAACCAATTGAATTCCGGGACCATGGCATCTATCATCCTGCATACGGGCATTTTATCGACTTAGAGAAATACGTTGAAATATCAGGTTTCAAAGATGGTGCGTCAACCATCGGAATACTTTTTTACGGTGGAATGCACTTTGACCAAAGCATTGCAACAATAAAGGCATTTATACGTAAATTCGGTGATTTCAATGTCGTCCCTGTTTATTCCAATGGTATTCACAACTTACGGGCAATAAGACAATATTTCTTACCTAATGGCAAGCCATTCGTTGATGCGGTCATAAATCTAATGTGGTTCAGAATAAACGGAGGTCCTCTTGGTGGAAATCCCGTTTTGACAAAAGAATTACTGAAAGAGCTGAACGTGCCAGTCTTCGCTCCTGCACCTATGCTCATGCGGGAAGTGGAAAAATGGAAGAAATCGCCAACGGGTCTTTCGCCAATCGAGATTATCGCTGCTGTAGTCTGGCCTGAACTCGATGGATGCATTGAGTCCATACCTTCCTGTGGAATGCAAAATATAATGGTTGGAGAGCTGGAGGCGAAGGAAGTTGCACCAATTGACGACCGTGTTGAACGCATTGCAGCCAGGATAAGAAACTGGTTGAAATTGAAGGAGATGCCAAATAACAAAAAGAAGATTGCTATTATAGTGTATGGTTATCCGCCAGGTGAGAGTAATATAGGAAAAGCAGCTTATTTTGACGTTTTTCAATCCGTAAAACGTTTGTTGGAACGTTTAAAAGAGAGTGGATATGATGTAGAGCTTCCAGAGAAAGAATTACACGGTTTATTCGAGGAGAAGGCAATCGTAAACTCTGGAACGTGGTTTAGAGAAGAGGAAACGCTGAAAAATTGCTATTCCCTCGATTTAAATGATTATCTTAAATTTTTTCACTCGTTGCCGAAGGATGTGCAAAACGACGTTATAGAGGATTGGGGGGAGCCTCCGGGAACAGTAATGACCGTTGATAATAAACTTCTGATACCAGGAATCGAGTTTGGCAATGTATTTGTTGGAATTCAGCCGGCAAGACCTCCGCTTGGTGATTCCGATTTGGCTAAAGCGGCACATGACAAAACAAAACCGCCACATCATCAATACCTCGCATTCTATTTCTGGCTGCAGGAAGTCTGGGGTGCTGATGCAGTGTTTCACGTTGGAACCCACGGTCTGGCAGAATTTATGAAGGGAAAGGAAGTAGGACTGAGTTCGTGTTGCTTCCCGGATATTTTAATTAGAGAAATGCCGCATCTTTACATTTACCATGTGCTGAACACGTCGGAATCAACAATAGCAAAGAGACGACTTTATGGCACGATGATCAGCTATAATTCCCCCCCTTACACCACTTCAGACCTATATGAGGACTATATTGAGCTACAGGATTTGATTGACGAATATCACGAAGCCGTGTTGCAAGACCCTTTGAGAAGCGAGAAGGTGAAGGAGAAGATTTTCGAACTCGCAAAGGAATTGAAATTTGAGGGCGATAGTATCGAGAAGATTCACGAAGAGCTCTACGAGATGAAACGAAGCATCATACCAAAAGGTCTCCACATAGTTGGACAGCAATATGAGAAAGAAAGCCTCAAGAATTTCGCTGAATTCATCCTGAGATATGACAGGGAAGACATAAAATCACTCAACAGAATAATAGCTGAGTCAACGGGTATTGATTACGACTTCGCATTGAGAAACAAAGAAAAATATGCCTCGGTGCTCGATAAGATAGACAGAAAATGTGCAAACCTTGTAGATTGTGCGGTTGAAGAATCAGTTGAAAGTGCTATAAAGAAAAGCAACGTTGACAGTAAGCACAGAAAGGATCTGAAGAAGAGTTTAATGTTTGGAATCGAAGTAGCCAAGAATTATGCGGATAATTCAAATGAGCTGAAAAGTTGCTTGCGTGGCTTGAATACGGAGTTTATCGAACCAAGTCTTGGTGGAGATGCGGTAAGAACACCAGAAGTCCTTCCTACAGGGAGAAATATCAATCAATTTGACCCTAATAAAATACCAACTTCAACAGCTTATGAAAGAGGAGCAGAAATAGCAGAGAATACGATAAAGAGATATCTGGAAAGGAATGGCAAATATCCTGACAGTGTTGGTATCGTGCTGTGGGGATTTGAAACGGCAAAAACAGGTGGAGAGTCTATAGGACAGATTCTTGGCTATTTGGGTGTAAAAATCATCAGAGAAATGGGCTCATGGTATCCAAAATTAGAGATTATACCCTTAGAGGAGCTTGGAAAACCCAGGATTGACTGCCTGCTTAATATCTGCGGATTTTTTCGTGACATGTTCCCAAACATCATTCAACTCCTGAATCAAGCATTTACGCTTGTGACAAGTCTGGATGAACCAATAGAAATGAATTTTGTCAGGAAACACTCGCGTGAAAACCTCGAAACGCTGAAAACAGAAATCGAAAAAGGTATGATAGACGAAAAAACGGCAAATAAAATTGCTTGCGGTAGAATATATGGTCCAAAAGCAGGAGAATATGGCACAAGAATGCTTTCATTGGTCGAGGACTCTATCTGGGAAGAAGAAAAAGACCTTGCAGAAGTCTATATCCAGTCTATGAACCATCTATACGTGGAAAATATTCACGCACAGAAAAGGGATGACCTGTATAGGAAGAACCTCGCAAAAATAGATCTGGTGTCGCAGGTCAGAGATTCGCATGACTATGAAATAGTTGACCTCGACCATTACTTCGAGTTCTTTGGAGGGTTATCAAAGGCTGTAGAGACTGTTAAGGGCGAAAAAGCGGCAATGATGATTACCGATACCACAAAAGAGGTGATAAAAACTGAAGACGTTGGAGATGTTATAGTAAGAGGGACAAGGACGAGATTGCTGAATCCGAAATGGATAGACGGAATGCTGGAGCATGACTATCATGGAGCACAGCAAATCGCTGACCGTTTAGAAAATACGCTGGGATTGGCTGCGACCACAAATGCCGTCCCTAACTGGATATGGTCTTCGATTGCAGAACGTTTTGTATTTGACAAGGAAATGCAAAAGAGGTTAGAAGAGAACAACAAATTTGCAGCCGTTGAAATAATGGAAAGATTATTTGAAGCGGAAAAAAGAGGATACTGGAAGGCGACAGAAGAGGAGTTGGAGAAAATGAGAAAAGCATATTTAGCGATGGAAGGTGACATAGAAGAGGGATTAAAGGTGGTAAAAAACCCTTTTTCTAAAGAAAAAGGCTTTACCGAAAAAGAAAGAGCTGAAAAAAGGAGGTGAAAGAGAGGAGAATAAGAAGAGAAATTTCTTTTGGTAAAGCTTTTCTTCCTAAGAAAAGTTTTTAGGAGGTGATAAAAAGAAAAAATGAAAACAAAGAACAAAACATTAGCATTGTTGGAAATAGCGGTAGTGCTGTACTTGCTGTTTTTAGTGGCTTTACCTGCGATTGCTGCTGAGCAAACCACGCATGAAGTAGGTGCAATTACAACAACAGCTTCAGGAGACGATTACGTCTTAGGCATCTACGGCAACGCCAACGAAGACGGTACCATTGACATGCGTGACTTCACATACACGGCGAGGATAATCTTATGGTTAGAAGACGAAACGGATTTGGCAGATGCGAACTACGACGGCGAAGTGAATGTGCTTGATATGACGCAAATAGG
>QMVO01000143.1 GCA_003661125.1 Methanosarcinales archaeon | reverse complement strand
GTGATGAAAGGTGAGGCAATTACTTCTTCCATAATTCAAACATGTATGACTTTTTTATCTAAGGATTTTCGTTTGATTTGAAAGGATAAAATGAAGAAAGTCATACTTTATGTACAATAAAAATGCAAAATAAACCTATTTGGAAAATATTGGCAAAAAATGCTGGAAACGGAAAATGATGATGTGTCGGATTATGGAATTAAATGGGATAGGGAAGAGATATTTGCGAGGCAAACCGGATGGGATGTGGAAATATTAATGGAGGGAAAAGAGAAATGGAAATAGATTACCGTAAAATAGGACTAAAAGCAGGCTTGGAAATACATCAGCAGTTAGATACGAGAACAAAACTATTCTGCAAATGCCCCACCTTGCTGAGGGATAAAAAAGAATCCACGTTTTCCTTTAAACGGTATCTGAGGGCGTCAAAGAGCGAAATGGGTGAGGTGGACGGAGCAGCGCTTGAGGAAGAGAAATATAGCAGGACTTTTATTTACAGGGGATATGACAGCACCTGTCTGGTGGAAAATGACGAACAGCCACCGGGAGAATTGAATCAGGAAGCTATTGACATCTCTTTAGAAGTGGCATTGCTGCTGAACATGAATCCAGTGGATGAGGTTCACACAATGCGTAAAATCGTGATTGACGGGTCCAACACGTGTGGATTCCAGAGAACTGCATTAGTAGCGATTGATGGCAATATAGAGACAGAAGAAGGTGTGGTCGGCGTTGATTCTCTTTGTCTGGAAGAAGATGCAGCATCGAGGATAGAAACAGAGGGTGACGCCGTTGTGTATTCTTTAGATCGATTGGGCATACCGCTTGTGGAAATAGGCACTGCTCCCGATATTAGGACGGCAGAACAGGCGAGGGAAGTAGCAGAACAATTGGGTATGATATTGCGCTCCACAGGAAAGGTGAAAAGGGGATTGGGAACAATCAGGCAGGACATAAACATTTCAATAGACGGCGGTGCTCGTGTGGAGATAAAAGGCGTTCAGAACTTGAGGCTGATTGGGAAAATCGTGAAAAACGAAGTCGTTAGACAGTTAAAGCTTTTAGAGCTAAAAGAGGAATTAAAAAGAAGAGGAGCTAAGGCTGAGACACTAATAAAAAATTTATCGGGCATATTTGCGAACACTTCTTCAAAAGTAATAAAAAAATCAGGAGGCAAAGTGTTCGGTGTATGCCTGCGTGGTTTCTCCGGTATCCTCGGAACAGAGATACAACCAGGAAGAAGATTTGGCAGTGAATTAGCGGATTTCGCAAATAAGTATGGTGCAGGTTTAATGCACACCGATGAACTTCCTGCGTACGGTATAAGCGAGGAAGAGGTATCGGCGCTGAAAAGAAGTTTTGATGCCACTGAAGATGATTGCGTGGTGATAGTTGCAGCAGAGAGAGAACGTGCAGAGCCCGCGTTAAAAGCAGTGCTGAGAAGGGCAGGGGAAGCGATGCGAGAAATACCAAAAGAGACGAGAAGAGCACTGCTAAACGGAAGTAGTGCTTATATGCGTCCTATACCTGGTGCCGCAAGGATGTATCCAGAGACAGACGTACCACCGGTAGAAATAGACGAGCAAAGGCTAAAATACATAAGAAGCAAACTTCCTGAGACGTTTGAGCATCGAAAAGCGCGATATAAGGAAAAGTTCGACTTAAATGACGAACTCGCAGATAAAATCTCTCGCAATCCGAATTTCTTCCTTTTTGAACGCATAATGGAATCGTATGAGAACATTCCAGCAACGCTGGTGGTCAGGACACTTACGGATACGTTAGCGGAGTTGATGCAAGAAGAGATAGAAGTGGAAAAGTTGGAAGACCTGCATTTCTTGAATATATTCAAGCTGCTCTCTGCGAATGCGTTTGGGAAGGAGGCTGTACCGGATATTTTGAAATTCCTGGCAAACCAGCCTGAGATGAGTGTAGATAAGGCGATAGAAGAAATAGGGCTTAAGGTAAATATGGATGAAGTAGAGCGGCTGATAGAGGGTATAGTGAACTCGAAGCGCGATTTTATACGTGAGAAGGGTGCAAGGGCATTGGGACCGCTAATGGGCGTGGTGATGAAGGAATTGCGCGGTAAAGTGGATGGAAAGGTGATAAATAAAATATTAGCGGAGAAGGTGAAAGAGGTTCTGGAGGGAGGTTAAATCTCAATTCAATAGTAAAATGTTCATCCTTCAATACGCCAAATACTCCTTTACAAACCCAACAGCACCAACCGGTACACCGCCCCTCCAATTAGCGCTGCCAGGGGAATGGTTATCACCCACGCAATGACCATTTTTTCCACTTCTGACCATCTTATTCGTCGCAGACTCTGAAAAAACGTCCCTCCTATTACTGCAGAACCTATTACATGCGTGGTGCTTACCGGCATACCTGTTAAACTCGCCCCTACCACCGCAAGCCCCGCACCTGTTTCCGCAGCAAATCCGTGCTTCGGCTCCAATTTCGTTAATCGCCATCCTAAAGTCTTCATTACGCGCCAACCGAAGACGAATGTCCCCAGAGCCATCATAAGTCCACAACTCAGTTTTACCCACAGCGGCACGTCAAAAACAGGGATAATCCCGCCGGCGAGAAGAGCTATCGTAATCACTCCCATTGCATTTTGCGTATCATTCATACCGTGGCTGTATGCCATAAAAGAAGCGGAAATAATCTGCAGTTTTTTAAATATCCCTTCGGTCTCAGTTGCGGGCGTATCTTGAAAAAATAGATAAAGCAGCCAACTGATGATGGAAAAAAGCAAAGCTCCTACTATAAATCCCGCAAAAGGACCCAGCACGATGGCAAGAAACACCTTATTGTTGAGAATCTCCCAATTTATTATTCCAAAACCCCCTGCTGCTATTCCCGCACCCAAAAGCCCTCCAACTAACGAATGGCTCACGCTTATCGGAATTCCAAACGAGGTGCAAATAAATACCCAGACCACTGCTCCAAATACACCTGCAGCAATAATGACAAGCGTTATATCATC
Organism: Methanosarcinales archaeon; assembly: GCA_003661125.1. Lineage (GTDB taxonomy): Archaea > Halobacteriota > Syntropharchaeia > Alkanophagales > Methanospirareceae > QMVO01. The sequence continues at coordinate 2,381 of QMVO01000143.1, read as the reverse complement.
AGGAAGAATAATACCTTTTCCTATGGTCTCTGCCACTCTCGTAGAAACGCAAGCACCGGCGAGATTGAAAACACTCGCTAAAATCAACGCCTTTACCGGTGTCAGCGCTTTCGTCGCGGTTACCGTGGCAATCGCATTCGCCCGGTCATTCGCACCGTTCAAAAAGTCAAAAACCAACGCTAAAAATATTATCAGGATAACAAGCCACAAAGCAAGCATTCCCTTAAATCCCGCCTTTTAATCTGAACGTCTCCAAAATATTCGCCACATCCTCACACTGGTCCATCGTATCTTCTAAGATGTCCACTATTTCACGAAGTAGAAGTCTATCAAGGAGCTCATCAGGATTTTTCACCGGTGTGGTCATCAGCATTCGCAGCCATTTACGGTTTATTTTATCGGCTTGGTTTTCTAATTCATTTGTTTTTACACAGCACATTTCTAAAGTTGGTTCATCACATCTCATATCACGTAAACAATGAACTGCCGTTCTTATTTCTTGCGAAGCTTCTAAGATAATCGGAGAAAACTCACTCACAGGCTCTGGAAGCGTCTGCCTCTGGACGAATGTCAGCCTCACTACGGCTTTCTCGATACCATCTATTACATTATCGAGATTATGAGCGAAATAACGTATATCGCCTTTTTCCTCCGTGACTCGTGTGTGATCGTAAAACAATCCCTGTATGATTTGATGAACAATCGAATCCGCTTCTCCTTCCAGTTCTTCGAGTTGCGCGCTGATTTGAGGCAGTTTAGAATAATCGGCTTCCAAATCCATTAATAGCTCCGCTGCTTCCACCGCCTTCTCTGCCAGCTCCTCAAAGAGACTGAAAAATTTCTTCTCCCTTGGTAAAAACGTCATTTTATGCAAAACCGAGTTTAATACCAATAGCTTTGTCATCGCACCTCTTTTCATCCCTTTTCACCCTTTGTATTAATATATGGAAATGGAAGGTTATTTAAATCTTTCTAAATTTTCTTATATAAAAACTTAATCAATATATAGAGAAGAGTAATGATGATCTGGGTAATCTTGAGGTTATAACATATTATATCGAAAGATAATCTAATAATTTCCTGAAAGCTCTACCTCTATGCGATATTTTGTTCTTTTCCTCGGTGCTAAGCTCGGCAAAAGTTTTCCCCGTTCCCTCAAATTCAAATATGGGATCGTAGCCGAATCCCCCTCCTCCCCTTATTTCCTCTGCTATTTCGCCTTCCGCAGTGCCGACAAAAAGTACAGGTACGGCTTTTCGGGACTCACAGAATGCAACGACAGTTTTAAACGTAGCTTTTCGCTCTTCTCCTTTCTTATCTGCCATCAACTTCAGTATTCCCTCGTTGCCTATTTTATCAAAGACAAAAGCAGAGAAGGGACCGGGGAATCCATTTAAAGCATGAATAAGCAACCCGGAGTCTTCTAAGAAGAAGGGCTTTTTTATCGTCATCTTCTCCCTTATATAATTCGCACTTTCTTTTGCCACTGACTCTATTTCTGCAAGCTGTAACTCAGGATAGTCATATTCAAGATGCTCTATTTTTATCCTTTTCGATTCTGCATCAGCCAAATCTTGTATCTCCTTTACCTTGTCTTTGTTCGTGGTGATAAAGATTATTTCTTTTTTTGCACCCATAGTAAACTAACTGTTGGAAGCCTGTAAAAAAGTGTAATGAAAATGAGCCTCATCAACCCACATTTAATCTTACTCCATCCGCCAGCGGTGTATGATTTTCGGAAGTACCCAATAATGTATGGACCAATTGCAGATGGGGTCCCATCAACTCCGATATTCGAGATGTATCCCGTGGGATTTTTCTCTATTCTCGAACATTTGGAAAAGAATGGGTTACGGGTGAGAATAGTGAACTTAGCAGCGAGAATGCTTGATAATTTCAAATTTGACGTGGAAAAAATGATACGCCAGCTTAAACCAAAGGCTTTTGGAATTGACTTCCACTGGTTGGTACATGCACAGGGGAGCCTCGAAGTTGCGAAAATCTGCAAGCGCAATCATCCAGGCATCCCCGTAATTTTCGGCGGTTTTTCTACAACCTACTTCTTCGAGGATTTGATTCGATGCCCCGAGGTGGATTTTATAATCCGAGGCGACTCAACAGAGGGACCCCTTTTGCAACTCATGGAAGCGATTATCCATCACTACCCGTTGTCCAACATTCCAAACCTGGTATGGAAAGATAAGAACGGAGAAGTTCATATAAACCCATTCAATCATGTTCCGAACGCGGTTAACGCGTCAAATAACTACCTCTATATTTTCAAATCTGCTTTGAAATACCTGGACGTTAAGAGTCTGAGTCCCTGGAAAGGTTGGGCTTCCCATGAGTGGCTTGACTATCCCATTACCGAGGTGATTACC
>QMVO01000142.1 GCA_003661125.1 Methanosarcinales archaeon | reverse complement strand
TATACATCTTCCAAATAAATCTCTATCGCTTCTCTTATATTTTTCCTCGCTTCTTCAAGCGTCTCGCCCTGAGAAGCAACATTTAACTGCAGACATAATGCAGAATATAAATCACCTTCTTTTCCAATAAGAATATGCAAATCAAGTCTTCCCGCAGGGTTTGACTCCATTTTCTTTCCCCTGTTATACTTCTTCTTTCCATCACACTAACACAGCCTAGACAAAAAAGTCAAACACCCCAGATCCGTGATTGCTCTGAAAGGAACCCCGCAAGTGTGTTAAAATAGGGTAGTTTTTTAAAAAACATACTCACCTAAAAGGTGAAAACACACTTAAGGGGTAACGTTTCCAGCATATACGACGTTGCCGAAGGCAATGTCCCGAAGGGCAAGGGCGTAAGCCCATAGCGTATATGCTATGTTAGACGCTGTTTCTGGCTGATATTGTTGAGTCATGATATTACTCACTGCCTGTATCGCAATCGCACAGTTCGGAAGTTTTTTGATCCACAAACGCAAGTCATATCTATCTGAGCGCAATTTGTGCAATAAATTCGGCCACATCGCAGACATTCATCTCCCGGTCCTTCATAGCCCTGTCTCATGCCTCCAACACTTATGAAAGTACCTATGTTTAAGGTATCAGCAAATGGCGTTCCTCGTCCTAGATTTATCACTGGGCGACCACAAACCTCGCAACGCATTCCGCGCCTGCCATAAATGAAGAAAAACCAAATCCAGCCTATACAAGCTACTGACATTCCCATGAATAAGCCAATAGGACCACCAAGCCAAAGTCCAATGAAAGGAGCAGCAAGCATCAAGATGTTAAAAATCACCCTACCTATCGTCGGACGAGGCGTTTCCGGGAATAAATTACTCATATCACAACCCTTCCTACTTCTTAGATTCTTCCAATTGAGCAATGCGTCTTCTCAGGGCATTCAATGTATTTGGAGGTGCATTTGAGTTTTCAGCTTTTAATAACTGCTCTTTAGCAGCTTGTAATTTACCTATCTCAGTATACATTATCCCTAGGTTACAATGAGCTAATGGGTAATTTCCACCCATAAGTTCTATAGCCCTTAGGTAATGCTTCTCTGCCATCTCATAATTCTTCAAACTTGAGTAAGCTACACCTAAATTATGTTCTACCAAAGGATGTTGTGGTTTTATTTTACAGAATTCTTTTAGAGTTTCAATTTCCTCATTTGGCCTTTGCGTCCGATGGTATATATTCGATTTTAGAAATAGCAAAAATGCCCTTACGTCGGGATGGTCGTATTTACTTAATAATTTGTCAATCCACTCTAGACATCGATCATACTGCTCAAAGCCAATATATTCCATTAATTCATCTAGGTTCCTCTTATCTAAATCATCAACCTGCTTCTTTGCAGCTTCTACGAGTTCTTTATGGAAATTCAGAGCAGGTGACATACCAACAAACTGACCAGTAATAAAACCATGATTATGTTTGACGGCATTGATTAGCTCTTCATCTCCTAAATGTTTGGCATATGTCTCTGCATGCAATAACATTTGAATCGCTTCATACTGTCTACCCATTTTTGTAAGACATATACCAGCATGCATACTTGATAAACATGCCTCACGGATGTCCCCGAAAACATCAGTAGATAGTTGAAGCACCCTGAGATAAATGTCTAATGCTTTTTCGTAATTCTTTTTGCCAAGATATCTATCAGCGGCAAGCCGTAAGCCGTAGCATAGAATTCTCTTTCCTTCCATTCCTCCTATCCACTGCGCTATATCCATCGCTTTATTTACCATCTCACCAGCTAAAATATCCTTAGAAGTATTAATCCATTTGCCCGCAATGTCGATAAGTGTATTGGCATAAAGAGACAGATATAATTTTTGTTTTTCATTCTTTTCAATATATCCCTTAACTTCGCTGAAAACCTTCAAAGCTTCATCCTTTTCGTTAAGATTATCGAGAATATAGCCCAAATTTGACTTCGTTATCAACCATCGCAATTCATTATGTTCTAAATCTCTTTCATACTTCTCCATAGCCTTGGTATAGAAAAGCTTTGCCCGAGCCCACTTACCCCTCTGTGAATAGAGTTTAGCTAAGCAGCAAAGTCCATCACCTGGACGAAGACGCAACCGGCCAATCCAAGATTTAAATACCTCTGAGAGTGACTCAGTATGCCCATTATCAACTGCTTCCTCTTGCCAAGAACGACCAAAAATATCAAGAAAGTATTTACTTATCTTGGAAGGCAAATCCTCCTCTCTAGATTCTGGCTGCAAAACAACTCTATCTTTACCATTACTCCTCCATTTCTCAACCTCTTGAGAAAGAGGACCACCTCCATATTCCACCCACAACCCATTACAACCAAACTCACTGGCTGTGAGAATGGGCATAATATCAAAGGCATCCGAACCAGAGTATCCCATTACTACAATTTTTCTGTCCTGTAATACTCTTTGTAAAAACAGTGCCTTTGGAATACTTAAAACTGTTCTCGGATGAATCCATTGAAGCTGTCGTTTTGCTTTTTCCGTATCAATGTCATCTCCAAGATACAGAGTCCTGTCACAGCTTACTGCTACTCCCTGCAAAGTCAAAGCAAGACTATTGTAGTCGTCTATATCACCATGGATTTTAGCTAATACACCATTTGTTCGATTGTTATCAATGGCTTCTTGATAATCCTTATCCGTAATTAATATCTGCAATGGTTCCTCAGGGAAACAAACAGCATATGCCTTCTCAATTTGTTTGTCAAAGTTTGTGGTTATCACGGTGTGGCCTTTGTGTAATGCATACGCAAGCATCTTGTGGTGGAGATTTGGACTTCCTCCTTTGAGCAAGTCCACAAATCTAATCACAGGAAATCCTAAAACATCATATAGAACTTGAAAAGTGGCTTCGAAAGGTAGCAAGCATCTATAATCAGGAACTTCATTAGGTATTCCCAATAAATCACGAGACAATCGAACATAAGCCTCATCTTCGGCGTTCTCATTATTTATCTGAAGTATTTTACAGATTTCTTGTTTGTCCAGTTCAAATATGAAATGGAAGACTTGTCGTAATATTTGTGAAGCCATTGGAAGGCAGGAGGGCCATGGATAAGAAATTCCAGCACCTACAAAAAACACCAACGAATCCTGAGAGGAAATAAGGCTTTTTACTTTTTGTAGGGTGCTAGGAGACAAAGTGCCACTCCTGCATTTTGGATAGGTAATATTGAATCCTCCCCATGAATTGAGAACCCGATCCATTTCGGAAGATTTCCACATTCGTTGCTCAACACACTTTATGCCTATTTCTGCTTTTGGGTTAGGGAAAGCCTTGTTTGAACGATTGAAGTACCCTAAAGCATCTTCCCACTCACCCAGTTGTTCGAAAGATATAGCCATGTTGTAAAAGAGCTCATGATCAGGTTTATACACTGATATTGCTTCTTTTAATATAGCAATAGCTTCACTATAACGTTTTTGCTCGAAACGAATGCATGCAAAGTTGTTCAAAGCATCTTGCCGGGTTTTATCATCAGGATTTAATTCTAAAGCTTTTTTAAGTTGAAGTTCAGCTTGTGAATGTCGTCCATCCTGCAAAAGTATATTGGATAGACTAATTCTGGGGTGAGGGAGATCTGGTGCTATCTCAATCGCTTGCTCAAATAGCTTTTGTGCTTCCTTATATGAGCCTCTCTTAGCTAATTGAATCCCTTGGATATTTAGCAAGAGTGCGCGTTTACGCCGCCTCTTTGCAAATAATTTACCAAGCAACTTCATTTTTTATCTCTTTTTTTATCTCTTTCATTTTTTTGCCCGAAATTGCGTCTAACTCGTTCATATCCGCAATACTTCGCATATCATTCCAATTTGGCGATATATACGAACTTCGTATATCCTTACATTTTGGTGGTATATCTGAAGTACTTCGTATATACATCCCTCTGGATGAAAACTTTTCTCCAGAACGTCTCCTACTCATCCTTTTACATCACCACCTCCCTTCTTTTCAAACAACCTATCTAAGGGACTTTTTATTTGACTTAAGTCTTTATTACTCACATGCGTATATATTTCTGTTGTTTTTGGAACTTTTATGCCCTAACAGCTCCTGAATATACCTCAAATCCACACAGCTCTCCAGTAAATGCGTTGCGAAGCTGTGCCTTAACGAATGAACACTGACTTCTTTCCCTATCTTTGCTTTTTCACAGGCCTTCTCAAAAATTGCCTGGACTGTTCTCGTAGTTACGTGCGCCCCGGGCTTTGCCCCTGGAAACAGCCATGTCTGCGGTTTATATTTCTGAATATACTCATTTAACATATCTAAAGCCACCTCAGAAAGCATCGTATACCTATCCTTCCTCCCTTTTGCTCCCCTTATGTGAATTAACCTCCTCTCAGTGTCTATATCCTCAGGTTTCAACTTCACTACTTCACTCACTCTTAATCCTGCAGAATACATAAGCATCAATATCAGTTTGTGCTTGATGTTAGTAACGGAAGATAAAATTCTTGATACATCTTCCTGACTCAGAACGACAGGAAGCTTCTTGTCCTTCTTTGGCCTCTTTATCCCGTAAGCAAATCTCCTCTTTAAAACTTCCCCATAATAAAACTTCAATGCATTGACTGCGATGTTTAAAGTGGATGTAGAGACCTCCTTTTCCTCTACGAGGTGAAATAGATAGTCCTTTACATCGTCATTCTCCACTTCATGAGGATTTTTGCCAGAAAACTTCAGAAATTCTTCATTGTAATGAAGATAAGCCTTTATCGTCCTTGAACTGTATCTTCTTGCCGTAAGCTCCTTTTCAAGCTCATCAAGCCATACTGATGGATCAACGTCGAGTTTCTCACCATCAAAAACTGATATGAGCCTTTCAAGCTCAGAACATGGAATGCTCCAGTATTTTTCTTCTGGATGCCATCTATAGCCTCTGATGGTCTTTATCTTTGCGATGTGATCTGGATTGTATGGAAATCTGACTGTAATTCTGTTGCTACCCCTCTCGATCCTCCATCATTTCCATCTTTCAATTACTCTGTAAATCGAATCTCTATAATCAATCCTCGTACTTATCTGATCCTTCATACCCGCAGACTCCCATCCTTGGCGAGTTAACAACGGGAAGAAGCATTTCCTCTCCACACTCATGCTCTTCTGCACATTCATTGCAGAAATAGCAGTCTTCTCCCATATTTTCCTCAACACAGATCGCACAGACCCATTCAGCGTCTTTACCACACTCACAGGTTATCTCAGGCGGATTATTTCTTGCAAGGATTCTGACTCTTTCTTTCCTTCTCGCTTTTCCTTTTCTTTCGGATATGACCTTGAGCCTGAGCTCTGTTGTGGTGCCGAAATCATAGCGATGGTAGAACTCCATAGACGGACTTAGCACATCTTTCAGTGTGGAATCCATCCCTTTCACAGGTTCGAGATAGAGCC
>QMVO01000141.1 GCA_003661125.1 Methanosarcinales archaeon | reverse complement strand
TGAAAGAGAAACTAAAGAGGGAAAAACTTTTTCTCATTTCCCTTTCTTTGGGTCTTTTTCTCATCGCATTCATCTGTATTACGCTTGGAAACATGTTTTACAAGCAAGCAGAAGATCTTCCCGAGTTGATTGACGCTGCAAAGGACCCCTTAGTTTTGGCGGCAATCTGGATAAGCATTTCCGCAGCACTGGTTGCCACATTGATTGCTTTTCTCTTTGGCGTCCCTTTAGCCTATTTCCTTGCAAGGAAGGATTTCTGGGGCAAGAGCATTATAGAAAGTATTGTGGATGTTCCACTGGTCATTCCACACGTGGTTGCAGGGATTGCATTATATGGCGTGTTCATGCACTCCGGGGTGATAGGTGCGCCGCTTGAACAGGTGGGAATTGCAATTACAGATGCCTTTCCGGGAATAGTGATAGCAATGCTCTTCGTGAGTTTTCCATTTTTAGTAGATGCAGCACGCGAGGGGTTTAAAGAAGTAGACCCGAGATTAGAAAACGTTGCACGCTCATTGGGCGCTTCTCACTGGAGAACGTTCATAAAAATAACATTCCCTCTTGCTTTCTCCTCCATATCCAGCGGTGTGATTCTGTGCTGGGCTCGTGCGATAAGTGAATTCGCTGCGGTAATGATTATTGCCTCTTTCCCGCGTTCTGCACCAATACTTATATACGAGAGGTTCACATCCTATGGATTAGGTGGTTCTCCCGGTATTGCAGGCGCAAGACCGATTTCGGTTTTGCTGATTTCTATTTGTCTGGTTATATTTATATTGTTGAGGGTGATTAGGAAAAGGAGAAGATAAAAAGAATCTGCAGTCAAGTCAGAAGGACCAATAACCTTTCTATGGATGTGCCTGACGTAGCGAAAATGATGGAAATCATAAATCTGTACAAAGATTGGAAAGAATTCTCGCTCGTGAACATAAACTTAGAGATAGAAAAGGGCGAATACTTCGTCATTTTGGGGCCTACTGGTGCCGGAAAGACATTGCTACTCGAAACAATCGCAGGTTTTTACTTTCCTGACAGCGGAGAAGTTTGGATAGAAAGGCACGAAGTAACGAATTTGGCACCAGAGAAAAGGCGAATTGGTTTCATTTATCAGGATTATTCGCTATTCCCCCATTTTACTGTGGAAGAGAACATAGAATTCGGGTTGAAATTGAGAAAGTCCACAGATACGAACAGGAAGAGAATGAAAGAAATAATGAACTGGCTGAGTATATCGCACCTTGCACATCGCTATCCAAATACGCTAAGCGGTGGGGAACAGCAAAAGGTTGCAATTGCCAGAGCTATTGCCATTGAGCCTTCAATATTGCTTCTGGACGAGCCTTTAGCTGCTTTAGACCTCAGGACGAGGGATTACTTGAGAGAAGAGCTGAGGAGGGTAAAAAGTGAATTGGGAATTACAATGGTTCACGTAACGCATGACCAGACAGAGGCGATGGTTTTGGCAGATAGAATAGCAGTGATGATGCGCGGGCGAATAATGCAGGTAGGCACCCCTTTCGAGATATTCAACAAACCGCAAAACGAGGAAATAGCAGATTTCGTTGGCGTTGAGAATATTTTGAGTGGCGTGGTTCGGAATAATGAGAATGGTGTTGCAGAGATAGAGGTTGATATGGAGTGTAACATATTCGCAGTTTCAAACTACCATGCAGGAAAAGTAAAAGTTTTCATAAGACCTGAAGACATAATTTTGGTTGAAAAAATGGGAAAAAGCAGTGCAAGGAACGTCGTGAAAGGAAAAATAGAAGAGATGAGCGACATGGGTCCTTTAACGCGTGTAAAGATGGATAATTCGCTTGTTGCTCTTATTACAAAGCAATCACGAGAAAATATCGGGCTGCGAGAAGGGAAAGAGGTATATGCAACCTTTAAAGCTACTTCAGTACATGCAGTGAGGGGATAAACCTTTTAGTCTAAGCTCCCTCCATAGCGCTATGCGGTCGGGATTGACTTCTGGTCTCATGGCCCGCCATCACTTCTTCCAACGCCTCGACAGTTCTCAGCACTTCCTTCTCTGTTATATTTCCCATTGTAGCTATCCTGAATATCTTCCCTTTCAGTTTACCCTGACCCCCTGCAACCATTACACCTCTTTTCTTCATACCGCCTCTGAGTTGCTCATCCGTGATGCCGTTAGCAAGAGGAATGTTAATCGCAGTGACAGTATTAGAATAATCGCTTAGTTTGTTTAACCTCGGGAATAAGCTGAGTCCCAAGCCAGTAACCGCATCTCGAACCATCTTTGCCAGCCTTCTATGCCTTTCGATCCTCTTCTCCATGCCTTCCTCTCTTATCACGGCTAAAGCCTCTTTGAGTGCGAAAAAAAGGGGTAAAGCCGGCGTGTATGGCGTCTGTTTCTTCTCTAAATTCTTTTTATAAGCAGTAAGGTCCATGTAATAAGGTCTTTTTTTATTATCACGTATCAAATCCCACGCGTGTTCGCTAACTGAGATTGCAGACATCCCTGGTGGTGCACCCAGGCATTTTTGCGAACCTACAATCGCTATATCTGCACCAAACTCATCCACTGGAACCTCATCTCCACCTATGGAAGTTATGCAATCGAGCACGAAAACAGCATCATGCTTCTTTGCAAGTTTTCCTACTTCCCTCACCGGATTGAGAATGCCCGTGGACGTTTCATTATGCACCATTGTAACTACTTTAGGATTAGGACTATTTTCCATCGCTTCCTTTACCGCTTCTAATTCTATTGAACTGCCCCATTCGACATTTACAGGTGTAACAGCATCTGCTTTATACCTATCCGCGATTTCTTTAAACCGCTCACCAAATTTGCCATTCGCTATGCACACCATTCCTGTTCTATTACCGAGAAGATTTCCGATTGCGGCTTCCATTGCGCATGTCCCTGACCCGCTTAGCACGAAGAGATCGTTCCTCGTTCGAAATATGCTCTTAAGTGATTCTACTATCTCCTCATATAGCTGTCCGAATTCATCTCCCCGGTGGTATATCATCGCCTTCGACATCGCCCTCAAAATACGTGGTAATACCGGTACCGGTCCCGGAATCATCAACAATTCTTTTTCCATTTTTTTCACTCCTCCAAGCCCAACCTCCAGTTCATCAAGCCCTTTTTGTCCTTTTCCCGTTAATATCCATTTATACGGTCTCTTCCCCTCACGCTTCACTATCTCTTCCTCTTCCAGCAATCGTAAGTGATGAAAAGAAGAGAGATAACTCATAGCTGCGAACTTCGATACCGCCTTTATTGTCGTTGCTGCGGTCGACCTCGCCAACACCTTGAGTATCTTTGTCCTTGCATTTAATCCCCTTACAACGTTCCTTTTTCGCTCTAAATATGCATTCGGATGATACTTAAACGGGTATTCTTCTTTTCGTCTTTGCATCACTTATCTTTCAAACTTTCTTTCATAAATAAAGAAAAAGTGTTATGGAAGAGATACTGAAGCGATTCGCAAGCGGGAAAATAGATATAAAAGAGGCGTGCAGGGAACTGAAGAGGGAAAGCGTAAGAAGGGTGAAGGATTTTGCAAGGATAGACATGAACAGGCTGTACAGGACCAGCATACCGGAGATAATATTTGCCGAGGGAAAGAGCAGCGTTGAAGTGGCGGATATAGCACTGGCGCTTGCAAGTACTGAGAATTTTGCGTTGATAAGCAGAACAAGAGAAAACGATGTGGCTGAAATAAAGAAGCATCTGAAAGACCAAAAGGAAGAATTTGAAATTAGGTATAACGCGGTGGCGAGAACGATAATCGTAAAGAAGTATGGGTATGAATTTAAAAAGACAGGTAAAATAGGGTTAATCGCTGCGGGAACCGCAGATATGCCTGTTGCTGAAGAAGCGAGAGTTGTCGCCGAGGTCTGCGGTTGTGAAGTGATAAAAGCGTATGATGTGGGCATTGCCGGCATACATCGGCTGGTAGAACCACTTGAGGAAATTATAAACGCCAATGTGGGAGCGATAATCGTGGTTGCAGGTATGGAAGGAGCATTGCCCGCTGTTGTAGCAAGTCTGGTAAATGTTCCAGTAATAGGAGTTCCTACTTCCGTGGGGTATGGACTGGGAGGAAAAGGGGTAGCAGCGCTAATTTCTATGCTTCAGAGCTGCTCGCCTGGGTTAGCCGTGGTGAATATAGACAATGGCGTTGGGGCTGCAACTTTCGCTGCCAAATGCGCGTGCAGAAAAGAATAGAATTGTTTTTCCCCTGGCTCTAATCAGGAGCAATTTTTTATTTTATGTTGTGTTTAATATTAAAATACTACTAACTAAATATCCGATGCACAACATAGAAATAATTGAAGGTTACCCGGCAATCTATCTACGAGATGAAGATGCGTTGTGCATCGCAGACCTGCACTTAGGCTATGAAGAGGCGTTAGCTGCGAGCAGCGGGATAGCTTTGCCATCAAGACAACTTAAAGAGGTAGAACACAAATTAAAAGCGGCAATTTCTAAATGTAAACGCAAAATAGCCCGGCTTATAATAAATGGAGATTTAAAGCACGTCTTCTCGGAATCAAGTAAACAGGAGTGGAAAGAAGTGCCTGTGTTTGTAGAGTTTACACTGAATTTCGTAGAAGAGATAATTTTAGTCCGTGGAAATCACGATACTTTCTTAGGTCCTCTTAAGCGGTTCTCGAACATCAAGATCGTTAACGAACTTTGCATGGACGATGTGTTGTTCATCCACGGTCATAACAAAGATTTTTTAAGTATTATAAGAAAAGCAAAAGAAACGAAAAACGTGATTGTCGCACATGAGCATCCCTTTCTTATCTTAGGGGATTGTGTAGGAGCAAGAGTGAGATTGCCCTGTTTCCTCATGGGTAAGCTGAGGCTGCGTGGATACGAAAAGAATTTAATAGTGATGCCTGCTTTCTCTCCTTTAGCAGGAGGCACGGCTGTAAACGTAGCAAGCAAAGAGGAATTCTTATCACCCATTCTAAAGAGTGCTGAGGTTAACCATGACGGAATGGAGGTGTGCGCAGTAGATGAGGAGATAGGCACGCTGGGATTCCCTGAGTTGAGGAAATGGAAAGCTGTGTCACTGTGCTTGTAGCAGAAATTTTTTTATTTGTTTTTTATTTTTATATATTCATGCAGGATAATCCTGCCCAAGAACTATATTTCTTTTCACATCCTCCCAATCCACTTCTGTCATCACGCATCCGGTCTTTGAAAGCACCACGCCTACCACTGGGATACCCTTAGATGAAACACCTCTCATGCCTTCGTAAAGGTCATGCGGACAGGCAATGCCCATCGCAGCCTGAGGCTTTTTATCCCTTACCGCACGCTTGACAAACTCGCCACCTGGGGCGATGCAAATATTTATCCCATGTTCATCACACAGCTTTTTAAGTTCCGCAATCCCGCATCTACCACACCCTTCGCAGATTATACCCTCTCGCGGCGATGTCTTTGCGGGACATTCGAGGTTGCGAAGGCACTGCGGAAGGAAC
>QMVO01000140.1 GCA_003661125.1 Methanosarcinales archaeon | reverse complement strand
CTCGCTCCTCGCGGGCAGCCTTCTCAGTGAAGGATTGATTACGACAAAAAGTGTGCTAATTGCCCTATTATTGGGCAATATAGTATCGTTCTCGGCAAGATTTGTGAAACATTCTTTACCCTTACATGTGTCTATTTTCAACATTTTTCATCGCTTATCTCGCTCTCATTACATAAAAATGTGCATCTTCAACTGGCAAATACTATAAGTCGAAGAGGATGTATATCAAAATGGGTAGAAATCGAGAATCCGAAAGAGGTGAAGAGTACATGACATATCTTCAGATGGTAACGCCAGGCTTTCCGTGTCTTAAAAAGAAAAAGTGTTACGCTAACTGTTCCCTCATCTTCTGGTAATCGCGTAAAAATTCTCTCCCCTTTTCCGTCGTCTTATATTCCCCGCTCATATTTCCATTCTCTATAAGTCCTTTCTCCTCCAGATAAGGAAGATATTTACCTGCCCTCTTAAAATTAAGATTTGCCTTATATACTATCTCCGTTTTCTTCGCTTCTTCCATCGCTACCGAGAGGATATCCGCGATTATCTCCAATCTACCTCTTCGCTCTTTAAATCTCTCCTTAAAACCCCCCTTTACTGGCATTTTTCTCCTATTTCTTGTGGTTCGTGGAAGCATAAAAAGGTATGGGTCTTGAGGTAAGAACCTTAAGTCAGTATCATAAGTAACAGCCCCTTTAAATAGAAGTGAAGAAGAAATGAAGTAATAATGTCTAACGTCGAAGAGAAAATGGAGATGGTTATGAATATGATTCTACGCATCCTGGAGGATAAATACCCCCTTTCAATGTCTGAAGTTGAAATAGCTTCGCTTGTAAATCTCCCGGTGGGAAAAACTGAACTGTTTTTGCGCTTCTTAGCTAAATATTCGTTTATTACATACGATGAGCATAGAAAAACTGCTGTTATCTGTGCTGACTTCTTATCGCTCGGATAAGGAAAAGAATAAAAAATAAATTCTCAAATATTAGAACATTATTTCTAAATATTTATCTAAAAAATTTAGATGACCGATAGTTATTTAAGTATTATTTTGAAAGTATAGTTATGATAGGAAGTATAAGTGCGATGGAGGAGGTTTAAATGGCAGCAGTAGAAGTAACGGATGAGGCAAAGGCAGGGGGATTATTAAAGATAAGTGAAGAGTATCTAACGCCGGAAATAAAAGCGGCTAATTCGATTACACACATCTTAGAAGACCAGCACAGCCATTCAGTGCCTGAGATTGCATCATGTACAAACATCCCCGCGGAAAAAGTAGAACTCTTCTTACGTTTCTTAGCTAAATATTCCTTCATATCTTACGATGAGCAGAACAAGACAGCCGTTATTTGCACTGATTTCTCATCGCTTTAACAGCTCCTTCATCTTCTGGTAATCACGTAAAAATTCTCTCCCCTTTTCCGTCGTCTTATATTCCCCGTCCGTATGCTCCATAAGTCCTTTCTCCACCAGATAAGAGAGGTAGTTCTCTACCCTGTTGAAATTAAGATTCGCATTATGTGCTATCGCTGTTTTATTTGCCCCTCCCCTCGCAGCTGAAAGAACGTCAGCAATTATCTCTAATTTACTTCTTCGCTTTTTAAAACTCTCCTTAAAACTCTCCTTTAAACCTTCCCTGACATATTCTTTTAGTGACATTTTTGGATGGGGAAATTTTATTATTTTTGGGTGCACCTCTGTTTGTATACAACTATTTAAGAAACAGTATTTAAAACTTTCGATGCACGCACACACACCTCCTTTTCGAAGTCTATGGGAGAGCGGTACCCTATGGCAGAATGTAGCCTCTTTTTGTTGTATACTATACCCCATCTCCATTATGACATCCGTCTGCCTGGTCTTCGGCTGCCTGAGCCACTTATATGCTCTTCCATTGCTACTAAAAGCATTTAAGTGATGCAAAGCTTTATATAACCCTTAAGTGATAAAGTAAATCATCATGTTGACAAAAGGAATAACATACAAGGAGCTTATCGCGAGTTTCAAGAAGGGCTTGAGGAACGGCAACTGGCGAAAGCTGAGATTCTTAGATAAAGCGTTATACAGGGCGGCGATGGGGTATGCGAGAAATGGTAGAAGCATGATGAATGGGAAGCTTGTGGAGAAGCTTTTAGAGCTTGTTGCGGGGTTAAAGGAGACGAAAGGCATGAGGATATTTAAAGGTGGATTTGAAAAGGCGGTTGAGTTACTGGGGAAAGGAGAAGAGAACGGGATGTTTGCATGGTTGCCTTCGTTACGGCATTGGTTGAAAGACCTAGATTATATCTATCTTCTGGCTGGGGACGGTGCGGTGAAAATTTTTGTAGCCCAAATTAACGATAGAATGGTGCCAAGATGAGGTCTATTCCAATAGCAAAACCAATTATATCTGAGGAGGAGATAAGGGCTGTTGAGGAAGTTTTGAGATCAGGAATGCTTGCGCAAGGGGAAGCCGTTAGAAGATTTGAAAATGATTTTTCAGAATACATTGGGGTAGATAATGCTATAGCTGTTAGTAACGGTACGACTGCACTGGCTTTGGCATTGAAAGCTTTAGGTATTAAGCAGGGTGATGAGGTAATCACAACGCCATTCACCTTCATAGCTACAGCAAATTCCATCTTATTTCAAGGTGCCAAGCCTGTTTTTGCCGATATAGATGAGAAAACTTTCAATATAAATCCAGATGATGTCTTGAAAAAGATAACAAGCAAAACCAGGGCAATTTTAGGCGTGCACTTATTTGGGCATCCATTCGATGTCGAGGCAATACAGGAAATATGTGAGTGCTACAATCTATTTTTAATTGAAGATTGTGCACAGGCACATGGCGCAGAATATAATGGCAAGAAGGTTGGAAGTTTTGGAATCGGATGTTTTTCATTTTACCCGACAAAGAATATGACCACTGGCGAGGGAGGCATGATAACAACCAACAGCAATGAGATTGCCGAAGTATGCAGACTGCTCAGAAATCATGGAGAAAGTAGAAAGTACCTCCATACGATTTTGGGATATAACCATAGAATGACAGATATACAGGCTGCAATTGGAATTATCCAGCTAAGAAGGCTGGATGAATTCAATGAAAAGAGAATAAAGAATGCAGAATACCTGAATAAACATCTGAAAATGAAGGGATTAATTACGCCTTATAAGAAGAACGAGACTAAGCATGTTTACCATCAGTATGTCGTTAAAATTGAGGAAGATTTTCCGGTATCCAGGGATGCCTTCATGGAATATTTACGGGACAGGGGTGTGGGGTGTGCAATCCACTACCCGTTACCAATTTATAAACAGCCATTGTATCAGCAATTAGGCTATAGGGACGATTGTCCCATTGCCTCAGAGTTGGCAAACAAAGTTTTAAGCCTGCCGGTCCATCCAGCATTAACAGAGGAGGATTTAAGATATATTGTCGAGGTAGTAAACAATCTGGAGGCGTAATATGAAGGTGGGTGTTATTGGAAGTGGAACCATGGGCAAAAATCACGTCAGGTATGTGAGGAGATAGAGAATGTGTGTAAAATACTATAAGCATCCTACGGCAGTTGTAGAAAGCGATGAAGTTGGGGAAGAAACAAGGATATGGCATTTTGTCCATATAAGGGAGAAAGCCAGAATTGGTAGAAACTGCAATATAGGCAAGGGTGTTTATGTTGATACCGAAGTTGAAATTGGCAATAACGTGAAAATTCAGAACTTCGTGTCGGTTTACAGAGGAGTTAAAATAGAGGATGATGTGTTTATTGGGCCATCGGTTACGTTTACGAATGATTTGTATCCGAGGGCGTTCATCTGGGATGAGCAGAAGATAATTCCGACCGTTGTTAAGAGGGGTGCGAGCATAGGGGCGGGTTCCACAATCCTCTGTGGAATTACAATTGGAGAGTATGCCATGGTAGGGGCTGGAAGCGTTGTTACTAAGGATGTTTCACCCTTCAGCCTGGTGTACGGCAATCCTGCAAGGGTGAGGGGTTTTGTGTGCTATTGCGGAAAGAAGTTGAGTGAAGTCATAGAAGAGGATAGCAACAAGACGATTTACATGTGTGTATGCGGCAAAACTGTGGAAATTAAGAGGGAGTGGTTGAAGTGCTTGCCGTAGTTGGATTAGGAAAGGCTGGCTTACCTCTGGCTGCCGTTATAGCCGACAGCGGTTTTAAAGTTATTGGCATTGATGTAGATGAGAAGAAGTGTGAGATGACCAACAGGGGTGTAAATCCGATTCCAGAAGAAACCGGGTTGGATGAACTAATTAAGAAACACGCCGGGAAGAATCTGGTTGCAACACCGAGATATGAGGATGCTGCAAATTGTGAAGTTTTTATCGTAATTGTTCCACTGTTTGTTGATGAGAATCACAATCCAGATTTTAGAGTTTTGGAGAATGCGTTTAGAAACATTGGGAAAGTGTTAAAGAAAGGGGATTTGGTGGTTTTAGAGACCACAGTTCCGCCGATGACCACCGAAATTATAGCGAGAAAATGGCTTGAGGAAGAGAGCAGGCTAAAGCTGGGTGAATTCTATTTGGCGTATTCCCCAGAAAGAATCATGACGGGCTATAGCATTTCTCGACTAAAAGAATTTCCAAAGGTTGTAGGGGGTGCTGACAAGGAAAGTGGAATGAAAGTTTTTGAAGTTTACAGGGATTTTGTTCCTAATTTGCATTTGGTCTCTTCAGCGAGGGTTGCCGAGTTTATTAAGTTAATGGAGGGTTGTTACAGAGATGTCAACGTCGCTCTGGCGAATGAACTCTTTAAAGTAGCAGACGAGCTGGGGATTGACTTTTATGAAGCCAGGCAGTATGCAAATCATGAATACTGCCACATTCACATGCCATCAACAGGGGTTGGCGGGCACTGCATCCCTCTTTACCCGTGGTTTTTGATTAAAGAGATGGAAAAGAAGGGAAAATTTGGTTATGTTAAGTTACTCAGAACTGCAAGAGAGCTGAATGATGAAATGGTTAGCTACTGGGCTGAAAGAATCGTTATGGAGTGCATGAAAATCAGTAAGCCTTTAAACGAGATAAAAATTTGTATTAAGGGGATAACTTTCAGAGAGGGTGTGAAGGAATTGTACCACAGCAGGAATCTGGCTTTAGTCAAGCTTTTGACGGAAAAGGGTTTGAATGTGTTTGTTTACGATGATTTGTTTACCAAAGAGGAAATCGAGAAGATGGGATTGAAGTATTTAGAGCCGGAAAATGCCGATGTGGTTTTTGATTGTTTTGAACTAACGATGAGTAAGGTTTGATATGACACGTCTAATAGTGGAGATAGAGAAAATAGAAGGAAAATGCGTTGTTTCGCCCATCCCCCTAAACCATCGGGAACAGAATGATGGATGCGAAACCAGGTTTCCTTTGAGTTGAGCAAGAGCTCAAATCATGTTCTTTATTAATGATGATTTTACTTATTTTAGCATTACGATGAAATGTGGAGATGAGCGAAGATAAAAACATATGGGAATAAAGATGGAGATGCAGAT
>QMVO01000139.1 GCA_003661125.1 Methanosarcinales archaeon | reverse complement strand
CTTCAAACTCTTTTCTTTCCCACATGATTATCACCTCCTACTAATTCTACCTCATCTTCTGAGAGAATCAATATGGTATCTGCTGCACGAACTACGAAAACCGGATCATCGAAGTAGTTTTTGGTTGTTCGTATGAGTGTACCAGTGTCTCCTGTACGAACTCCAAGGAAATCGTATCTATCGGTTTTGATCGCTACTTTTGTTACCATTGCTATTCACCTCTTTGCTGCAGCTTAATGTATCGCACCACAGCAGATGCAGACTATTGTGTCCCCTATTCGCACACCCGGAGCGAAAATGCCTCGACCATTCGTTGCTCCAACGCCGACCATTGCATCATCACGAGGGAATGGAGTCCCACCGCAATTGCAATATGTATCTACGAACTCCCAGTCTTTCACGCTTTTATCGTCAAGAAAGTTGCGGATTTTTTTGTGCGCTTTATCTTCGATTTTTTCTATTTCTTCCATAGAAACTTCATCATAATCTCTCTCGCCCAGCGCTTCTCGCCACACTCTGTTGTATATCCTCGCGCACTCGATCAGTATATCTTTTATTTTCTCCATTCTCTATCCTACCTCCTATTTCACCCCCTATAACTCTAACGCATTCTCTATCCTGTCTATTACGCTCGCTAAAGCCTCATACCATCCCCTGTGATACTCCGCCGTTATGAATGCTGTATCTGGATTGTGTTCTATCCTCGCATGTTCTATTATTTCATCATTAAACACTGCCAATAGCTCTTTCAATTTCGCTATCCGCTCATTATTGTTCATTTTTCCTCACTTTTTTCTTCTCTTTCAGTATCGCTTCTGCCTTTTTCAATGCTGATATTGTATCGCTCAGTTCTTCGGCAAGAATTGTCACACCAGATTCTTCTCTCCCTTCATCCGTGACCGCTGTAATAGACACCCCGCTTCGTTCTAGTTCTATTTTCAAATATCCTAACGGTATTTTCTTCACTATTACAGGAAATGTTTCTTTTGCCATTTTGCCTCCTTCACCCTTTTTCATCATTTCTTTAATGCTTTAAAACATTATTTGCTTTGGTTTCATCATTTCCCGCTTCCTTTTCTTTCATCGCTTCCGCTAGCATATCTTGATAGTGTTTCGAAGTAATATCCAAAATGCGGTCTATTATAACCCTTCGTGCTTCTAAGTGCCCCGTATGATAAGCTTTTAGAACTTTATCTTCCGCAATTCTTCGCAGATGTGTATGTTCACTGACTTCGCTACTTAGAAGATTCTTGAGCTCTTTTATCCGCTCTATCAACTCTTCCTCGTTCATTCCCTTTCACCTTCCTCACTCGTGAACGGATGCCACTTCTTATACTCCGCCCAATCCTCGTAATAATGCATACTGTCATCTAAGACATAGCCATCTCGTGCCTTGATTTCCTCAAACTCTTTACGATTCATTTCCTCTTTTTCACCTCTCTCACTTCGACATCCACTACCTTAACATCCCAACCATTATAAATCTTGTGCATGATAGCAGAACGCATTGCTCTACCTTCATCCCCATGAACTTCTATGAGATGCCCATCATAAGGACTTTTTAAAGCCCATGCTTTCATTTTTACTTCACCTCCTCAACCGGACTAACAGCAATAGACGGCACTGCTACTTCTTTTCCATCGTCCAAACGAACATATATTGTCGGAAAGAACTCGTCAATTGAGCGCGCATCCCACATATCTATCACAACTCCTTTACCTTGAACCTCACTTGTGGATACAACAACACGTTTCCCTCTCGGAAATTTCCTCTTCGCTTCCTCGTTGTTCTCCTTCACACAGTCAAATATTATGCTCATTTATCTCAACACCCCTTCTTTATCTCGCTTATTAAATCTTGTAGGTCCCACTTAGCTCGTAGTGTTCCCACTACATACCCCGTTAGGTGATGTCTTTTCTCACTGTTCTCAGTCACTTTCAGCTCTGCTTCTTTTTGTTCTATCCGATATCTATAGGTTTCCACTAAATCTTCCAATTTCCGCAATACCTCTTCTACATTATTCATCTTACCATCACCTCTTTTATTTTTTCATTTTTTCGTTTTTTCTCGCTCGTATATGCCCTCACCACCGGTCCGTATACACCACCTTACCGTTTATCTCTATCTCGTCCGGATCCAATTCCCTAATCGTTATCTCCTTCGTATCTACGCTAACTTCATATATGTCATCTGGAGTCCAACCCACATGGCATATTACTTCTTCGTTATTCTCGGTCTTGCCCTTGAATGTGAATGTGTACTTGTAGTAACTACTAAACTTTACCTTCACATCACCATACTTCTCCAAAACTTCATCCCACTCCATTCCACATCACTCCCTATTTGCCTTTTCCTCGTTTTTCCTCCTCTTTATCTCCTCCTCAAGCGTCTCTATCGCCCCCTCAGTAGCGCTTACTTCCCTTTTCAGCCGCTGAAGCTTTATCGTTTGCATGTGTCTATGGTACTCAAGATATGCCACCGCATCTGTATCCTCCATCTTTTTACTTATCCCTATAACATGCGCTATCCCCTTCATTTCTATCACTAATACTATGTTGATGGTATGGGTATATAAAACCTGCGATAACTATACACTTTCCTATTTTTCTGTATATGTCCACAAACCGAACATATCCTTACCCATACCATACCCACCCTTCCCCATCCTCATATCTCCTCCCTACGCGGTTAGACACACTCAAAAATTCCCTCTTCGTCTCTTCTTTCGCAGCTTCGTATACTGTCTCTTTTGAAACCGGATTCGTATGTATCCCCATCACAAAAGCATCATCCACAGGCTCGTAATGCAACCTGACCTCGCAACCCCCGCACTCCTTCGCAAACTCTATCCATTCATGTATCTCCTCGCTATCGGTAATGCACTTCCAATCATTATCGTATTCGTTCCGCAGTACAAAAACTGCCGCAATCGGGATTGTCTCCACACGCTCCGCTATCCTGTCCAACTCTGTAATTTTTATTTGTTTCATTTTTATTCTTTCGTTTTTTAACCACTGCTAATCCTCTCGCTCCACCAATAAGTGCCGCTTTCTAACTTTCTCAACTACATCCACCAACTCTTTTAATTCGCTACCGCTCCATACGCCTATAACTGTGATTCTCCTGCCCCTATCTCCGATTATCGCGCTCCCTCTCCTCGCTCTTATCGATATTTCCTTCTCTTTTTCTTCAATTGATATGGTCATGTCTTATCTACCCCCTATTATTATAGACGGATAAGGATAAGAAGTTTTTTAACGGGGCGCAGCCCCGTATCAGTACCGATAACACGAATTCTATTAAGAGTAATAATGCACAATTCTACTATAGGAAAATACATAGGGTATATTTTTCAAAAAATAACATGAGACACATGAGACATGAGACAATCGGCTCCAAAAAGGTTACCCCAAAATTATACCCCTATATATTTTCTATATTATAGAATTTTACATTTTCTCATATCCACTTATACTTCCACTGGGGTATATAAGACATAAGTCAAAAACAAGCTCTATGCAAGGCTCTTTCCAAAAAATACATAAAGAAGTCTTCTTCTCTGTATTTTTCTATAAGAACTATATATCTCTAATCTCATTTTCTTCACTCCTACAAAAACTCTATATTTCCAACGCTTGAAGTTACCTTTATATATACAAAAATCTTACCATGATAATATGACTGAAAAGTTGATAACTATCGGGAAGAGGAAGATTACGAAATTCGGTGGCAGCTATGTGATAGGGTTACCCAAAGAGTTCGCGAAGATAAACGGGTGGACTGTCGGACGCGAAGTGGTATTGAAGAGCGACGGTGTGCGGTTAGTGATTGAACTCTTAGCGGAGTGAGTATGGGCAGGGCGAGAGTGGGAGGTGTAACAAGCCGATGCGATTCGTTGTGCTAAAGGAAGACATCCCTCTAGATGACATATACTTCCTAAGAGGCAAATACAGAGTAGTATCTACGCCGACAGACCCGGAGATCATATACGAAGTTGATGATAATCTTAGGAGCGACATGAAAGTTCTGGAGCGTGCAGGGTTCATAAAAGAGATAAAACAGGAGATACATGAAGTTGAAAAAGTAGATGACCTAATCCCCATGACAGAGCGCGTAGAAATCATACAAGGCGGTTCCTTGTTTCTCCGGGTGCAACTTGGAGGGCATACATTATCATTTACGGAAGGGCAGCTTTTAACACCAACGACATTACGCAAGTATCTTCTTCGTATGGGCAAAGTACTGAGGATAAGCCAGAAGGATTGGGAAGAGCTATTGCAGTATTGGCTTGATACGGGCAATAAAGTGAACGAGGTATCGGAGGAGGAAGAAGTAGCGGAGAAATTTTTGAACTATGTGAGTGAGTGTCGGATAGTTGAAGACGCAAAGGGGGCGGTATTGCCATATACGCTTTTGTTGAGGGATAGTAGGATATATTGTTCAACGGATACCATAGCGGAGAAGATGGGTTTTAGTAAGAGAAAATTGCGTTCAATTCTTTCGGACTATATTGTAGGTAATTCAGTACAGTTGCGCGTTTATGGTCGCAGGTATCGCTTTTGGGAGATTTCCGCGGATAAGTGCGGGATAGATATTGAGAAGCAGCTTGCGAAGGATGAAGTAGAAGAGAAGAATGTAGAAGAGGAGGGAGAAGAAAATGGTGATGAAATTCGGACAGAAGCAGATCGATATAATTGGACACCCTGGAACGGGGAAGACGACAACATTAGCTGAGAAGCTTATTCAGATTCTGGATAGGACAGAGCCCGATGCGGTCTTATGCACATCCTTTTCGCGCTCGGCGGCGAGGAGCATGATAAAGAAGCTCAAAGAGCATGGCTTGGATGTTGATGCACTGAAGTATTTCCGCACGGTTCATTCTTTAGCGGCACAGGCGTTAGATTTGAAAGATCCTTCGCAGTTCGTCCAGCCGGTTGATGCCAGTCGCTTTTTTGGTGAGATGGGCATAGAGTATGAGAAGACGTGCAGCACAATAGACGATATTGAGTTATATGGTTATATAGGCTCCTACAATGTGAGTGATGCGTTAGGCAACCGTTTGCAGGCGTATTTCCAGTTTTTAAAGAAAGTAAAAATCTATGATGATGAGATTAGAAGAGCTATTTTTTCACGTGAATTTTATGATAGGTTTGGGATTAATGAGCGATATGCGTCTGCGTGGATTTACGAGATATATGATGCGTGGGAGGACGAAAAGTGGCGATCGGGCAAGTATGAATACGAGGATATGCTCGTGGAAGCACTTGAGGAGGAAAAGTTTCCCGTATCTGCTCAGTTTGGTCTGATAGATGAAGCGCAGGATTTGAGTCCTCTTCAGGCAGAACTTCTCTCGCTCTGGCTGAGGGATGCAGAAGAGGTGTATGTAGCATTTGATGTGATGCAGACGATATACTTCTTTAATGGCTCTTCACCTTCGCTTATTCTTTCGCTGCCGAGAGACGAGGTGCGAATACTTGATCGTAGCTATCGTG
>QMVO01000138.1 GCA_003661125.1 Methanosarcinales archaeon | reverse complement strand
TGAGCGTCAAGCTTAGATAATCGCTTGCCATTACTGGTATCCCCACACCCCCACTCAGATTTTCCGCCATCAAAAAAGTAATACGGATGTATATTTAAATACCCCTGCTTCCACTCCAAATGTCGCGCTGATGGATTACCACCCTAACCATTATTGCAAGAATATCGCATGGAAAGTTTTAAAATAAAGGGTAGCTATACAAATACGAAAAAGAAATTAATAGCCCGCTTTCTGTTTCCTCAGAGAATTCAAATTTGTTCTTCGCAAAGAATTGCCTCGCATGAACGTTATTTTTCTGAACATCTTTTGGGCGCGCATTTCGTGTTTTCATGCATACAAAAGCAGAAACCTACACGTTAGACCCGAACAGAAAATCATCAAATTTTAGCAATGCGTGCCATACTTCTCTACATTCGCAATTTATCCCCTCAAGGCGTTCTACCGCGCTTAAATCCTGTGTTCTGTTAAAATTCTTTATCGTGTCCGTTATCTCCGTGTCGCACCTACCGCAATTATGCGGTCCGCGAATATGTCCCGCACCCACGGGGTCTGACATTACCACAACATTCGCATTCCGCCTCTTTATCTCTTTTATCGCTTCGACGGCACTCCAGAGCCACGGTGGTCTATAATATCCCTTTTTCCATAAATCTTCTAAAGGTGTGTATTTCTGCACATTGCAGAGATTTAACGAGATTGTAGAACTATAAGAAGCGACAAGTGCAGCGGATTTAATAACGTCTTCTATTGCTCTTTTTTCAGATATAAAAGGGGGTTTAAGCAAGAGATACGTCTTTACAGTTGCTCCGGATTCGTTTACGACCTCCGCCGCAGTTTTGTAATCTTCAAATGAGAAACCCTTGTTTATGTATTTTGAGCGGATGAAATCATCTGCGGTTTCTAATCCGATAGCAAGTTCGAGATGCTCAACGATATTCAAATCGCCGATTTTCTCATCGTTTATAAACTCCGGTCTCGTCTCTACTATCAGTTTCTTTATTTTCTCTTTCTTTTTCACCATCCTGGCTATTTCTTTTCTTGTTTCACGTGATATTTCTCGTTCGTCAAGGAAGCTGCCGGAAGTGAAAATCTTGAGTATGAAATCTTCTTCCGGGCTGGTTCTTAATCCTCGTTCAAGTTGAGTCAGAATATCCGCCTGTGTTACGTCTGCGGATTCATGCCAGTATCCGCACATGGTGCATTTTCGCCACTGACAGCCTACGGTTCTCAATATGACGGTAAATGATTTTATCGCTTTTTGCTCTTCAGGAAAGAAGTCGTAGTCGAGCCATGAAGCTACTGGGGCTTTATTCTTTGGTGTGGTCATGGTTTGGAAAAACCACCGTGGGAGATTAAAGAGGATTCCTTATCGCATTGATAACAACCAGCCAAACTTTCAAATGCTCTCTGTTTTTCATCTAATTTACTGTGGTCAAAAGGGCTTTCATTGTACGCCCTTTCAAGGATTTTTGTAGCTTCTTCCATTTTTTAAAACCACGTTAATCGCGCCTGTGTCGTTTCTAATCGCTTTCTGGCATATTCACAATATTCTGGATTGATATCAAAACCTATGTATTTCCGCTCCAATTTCTTACATGCTATCGCAGTGGTTCCAGACCCAACAAAAGGGTCTACGACTATATCTTCCTCCCTTGTGAGCAAGTTAAGCAATTCCCGTATTACATATTCTGGATATATAGCAGGGTGTGGGCAGTTTTTTATTGTCTCCACAGAGCTTTCTATAACATCACGCTTTAAATCATTGCCAAAAATACGGATGATAGTAAAACCTTGCTTTTCAAGCTGGGCTTTTCTACCCCCTTCTTGCCCGCCAAATGCAGGGGCATGAATACCGCGTATTTTCAATCGGAATTCTGCTATTTCCCCTTTCTTAACCTCTTCTATCACCTTTTGCAACTCTTCCCTTGCTATTTCCTTTTCCCTATCAGCTAAAGAGGATTTCTCTATTAATTCAAAATATTTCTTGCCAACGTTGGTAGTTTCTCTTCTTCTCTTTCCTTTTTTCGTATTCGATTCACTTAAGAACTCATCTATATTATAATAGTATTTGTTTGACTTGACGAAATGGAAGAAAGGTTCTGTACTACTCACAAGCCGTCTCTTGAATTGTCTTGGAGTGGGATTCCTTTTTATCCAGGTTATAGTGTTTACAAGTTTTACTGGTTCTTTTTTTAATACTTCAGCAGCAAATCTGAAAGGAATTAACGACAAACTCCCTTCTTCATTGTATTTGTCGCCCAAATTGAATACGATACTACCAGTGTCCTTTACTATCCTAACACAGTCATGAAATATCTTTAAAAGGTTTTCAATATACTTCTCAGGCGTGTCTTCGTTTCCTATTCCCCTCCCATAATCCCGCTGTTTGTAGTATGGCGGGCTTGTTATAACAAGGTCTATCTCTCCATCGGGGATATACTTTAAAAGTTCAAAGCTATCACCTTCTACAATTTGATTTATCATTTGCTCGAACTTCATCTTGTCATTTCAAAACCAATTGGGGGTTTTACTATTCTTCTTCATCCACCTTCCGCTCGTACGTCTGAACGAGCATCCCTTTACTTTGCTCCCAGGGTTCGCCCGCTTTGTAGAAGTTATATTTCTCCATTGCTCGCTCGCAGGGTTCATTACCCGCCAGGATATTCACGTAATTCACCTTACATTTATTCGCTTTTGCGAACTCATAGAACTGCTCATACATCGCCGATGCCACGCCCTGGTCTCGATATTCCGGTAGAACCGCCTGCTGTTCGCCAAAACAACCTCTTTCTGTTATGGATGCTTTGTACACACCTACCAATCTACCATCTACATGCACACCAAAGAAGAAATAGCCGGAGTCCATCTCCTTCTTTATTTCCTCCTCACTCATTGCACGTCTCTCTCGCCATTCCTTTGGATACTCGTATGCTTTAAGCCATACTTCCTTATAGAGGGCGGAGATGTCCTTCGCATCCTCTTTGCTCAGTTTCATTGCGCGGTGTTTCTCGCCGGTATTTACCACATCAACTGCACAACATACCCCCATCTTCACTATCCATCTATCTATATTGATTATAGATATATTTAATTTAAATTTAAGTTTTTTTCGGTTTTTTCATCATGAAAAGCTTCTGCATCTCTACCACTTCTCTACTGTCCTCTGCCTCAGAATAAGCAAGCAACCTGTCCTCATTCAATCTTAGAAATTCATCACCCCACTTGAACTTGCTCAATATATTTTGTGATTGCTCCTTCTCACCTATAATAAAAAGCGCAGCAGCGAGTGCCTCTGCTGAACATAAAATAAACGGTTTTCCATAGTTCGTTGGGTTCGCCGCAATCAAATAGGGTAAAGCCCGCTTTATTCTTTTTAGCGTCCTCAAAGCCTCCTCAAAGGCGGTTATTTTATCCCATGAGCAATCAAAAACGGTTATGCTGCTCCTGAATTTTCTATCGGCAGGAGAGAGTGCCTTTCCCGCAATAGGAACCAACAAAATCGTTTTATGCGGTATTTTTCCCATCACTTTAACCGATTTTATCAAGCCAGCGCGAGCTAATTTCCGCGCTGTGCATTTCTTTGGGTCGCACTGCCCCGCATCGTATGCATATAGTTGCATTTTCGCGATTTCTCTATTCGCCACGCGTTAGATGTTCTGTATCTCCTCTCTTGTCGCTAACCTCACCCCTGCATCGCTCAGCACTTCTGTAGCTTTCTCTATATCATCCACGCGAAGTATCAGCATCGCCCGCTCTGCTTTTGCAGTTACAAACGCATAAGCATAATCCACATTGACGTTATTCATACCCAGGGTGTTGGCTATCTCGTACAGACCGCCGGGAATATCCTTTATCTCCACTGCAAGAACATCGGTCTCCGAAACTGTGAAGCCATCATCGTGTAGTGCCTTATATCCCTTCTCCGTATCGTCAACCACCATCCTGATTACGCCAAAGTCACCAGCCTCAGCAATTGTCAGCGCGCGGATGTTCACGCTCGCATCTGCCAATGTCCTTGCTACCCTCGCCATCCTGCCGGGCTTATTCTCTGCAAAGATAGAAATCTGTTTTATCCCCTCCATATTACACTCTCCTCATATCTATAACTCTCTGTGCTTTGCCTTCAGAACGCGGAATCGCTCCAGGCTCCACCAGCTCTACCTCTGCCGTAATATTCAACACGTTTTTAAGCTGCCTGCCGACTTCCCTGCTTAATGACATTAAATCAGCGATTTTATCGCTGAAAGTAGATTCTGTTACCTCAACCTTGACGGTCATGACATCCAGTGGACCCTTGCGATCCACGATTATCTGGTAGTTGTCGCCAATCTCGGGAATCCTCATGAGTACAGATTCGACCTGGCTTGGAAATACGTTTATCCCTCGCACAATAATCATATCATCTGTCCTGCCCAGAATTCTCATGATTCGTGGATGTGTTCGCCCGCACTCACACTGCTCGTTATTCAATATAGTGATATCGCCTGTCTTGTACCTAATGAGAGGAAATGCCCATTTATCAAGCGAAGTTACAACAAGTTCACCACGTTCACCATCCTCCACTCGCATACCCGTCTTCGGGTCGATTACCTCGATCAGAAACAAATCTGCCCAGATATGGATACCGTTTTGTAGATGGCACTCGGTGAAGAGAGGACCGCTCATCTCGCTGGTTCCAAATATGTCATACGCTTTGATGCCTGTGGAGTCCTCAATCCGCTTTCTCGTCTCCTCAGACCATGGTTCTGCGCCCAAGATGCCTGCTCTAAGTTTTGTATCATTGCGAATGCTCACTCCCATCTTCTGAGCAACCTCGTTTATATATAGGAAATAAGAAGGTGTACAGGCAATAGCTGTGCTTCCTAAATCCTGCATTAGCTCAATCTGACGTTCAGTATTGCCAGCACCTGTGGGAAGTACCGTGGCGCCAATTCTCTCAGCGCCGTAATGGAGACCGAGTCCTCCAGTGAAGAGTCCATAGCCATAACTAACCTGGATTACATCTCCACGACCTAAACCTATGGAGGTGAGTGCTCGTGCCAAAGACTCGGTCCACATATCAACATCACCTTGAGTGTATCCAACCACAGTTGGTTTTCCGGTCGTGCCGCTGGATACATGGTACCGCACCACCCAATTTTCGGGGATGCAGAACATACCGGTGGGATAGGTATTACGAAGGTCGCGCTTCGATGTGAAAGGGAGTTTGGTTACATCGCTCAGCTTTTTGATGTCATCGGGCTCCACACCTGCCTCCTGAAATCGCTGCCGATAAAAGCGTGAATGGTCATGAACATAGCGAACAAGCGATCTGAGCCGTTCCTCTTGCAGCTTATGTAAATCCTCGATTGGCATACGTTCGATGTACGGATTCCAGTATTCGGCGAACATGATAATTAGTCAACGATTTTTATTTTAGTATAAAACCTAAGTTTCAGAGTATAAATAATCATAGACTTTCTATCAACAAACTTTGCCACTATTTCCAGTAAACGGCGGTATTTGATTAGCTTTTCGATATGTAGTCAATAACAAATATTG
>QMVO01000137.1 GCA_003661125.1 Methanosarcinales archaeon | reverse complement strand
TCTTCAACTCGCCAGATGCGATTGGTCTTTTTCGCTTCGTCGGATGCTTCCTGTCCTTCTCGATGTCTATAATATCATTGATGATGTATTCGCTTCCGGAGAGCATGCAGAAGATAGCGAAGGCGGCGATAACGTTCTGCCACATTTGGAGATTCAGAAGATTTAGAGAAAATACGATGCCAACAAATAAAATCAGGTTCTTGTACCATTGATTCGGGCGCATCGAGGTTATGAGGTCTTTTAGCATTTTACATCACCTATATTCATCAAACGTTGCAATATAAATAGTTGTTGATAAGTGTTAAAAACGGAAATGCATTTGCTTCGCCGAAAAAACAAGTGAAGTCTTTGTCCCCGCTTTCTTTTGCCAGCATATTAACAAAAACCCACACCACTTTTTATCCTCTATCTCCAAGCACCTTTTCCACAAGAAATATGTCCTTATCACCTCTCCCTGAAAGGTTCACCACAATCAGACGGTCTCTTTGCTCTTTACTCTTCCTCTTCGCTTCTTCTATTGCATAATGAATTGCATGAGCCGATTCCAAGGCGGGTATTATACCCTCTTTCCTTGATAGAATCTCAAAAGCACTTAAAGTTTCCTCGTCCGTAGCAGAAACCATTTTTACCCTCCCTGACTCTGATAAATAAGCTAGCTCTGGTCCCACACCGGGATAATCAAGCCCAGGAGCAAAGCTGTATGATTGTTTTATTTGTCCATGCTTATCTTGCAATAATTTCGAATACATCCCGTGCAAGACTCCTTCTGTGCCAGCACATATCGAAGCTCCGTGTTCTCCGGTCTCTATTCCCTTTCCTGCTGCTTCCACGCCAATAAGCTCCACCTGCTCATCTTCCAGGAAATCGTAAAATATACCCATCGCATTACTGCCTCCGCCGACACACGCTATTATGGTGTCTGGCAACCTCTTCTCTGCATTTAATATCTGCTCCTTTGTCTCCTTGCTGATAACTCGCTGAAACTCGCGTACTATCAATGGATAGGGGTGAGGTCCCACCACACTGCCAATCAGGTAATAAGTATTCTCGACGTTAGTCACCCAATCTCGCATGGATTCGTTTATCGCATCCTTCAACGTTTTAGAGCCAGAATCAACCGGGTTAACCTTTGCACCTAAAAGCCTCATCCGAAACACGTTCAATTTCTGCCGATCTATGTCCTCGGTACCCATATACACTTCACATTCAAGCTCCAGAACCGAGGCAGCCATCGCAGTAGCTACTCCGTGCTGACCTGCTCCGGTTTCTGCAATGATTCGCCTCTTGCCCATGTGCTTCGCCAGTAAGCACTGTCCCAGAGTATTGTTCAGTTTATGCGCACCGCCATGTACCAAATCCTCTCGTTTCAGATAAATCCTCGCACCATACGCCTCAGACAGATTCTTTGCATAGTAAAGAGGGGTAGGACGACCTGCATAAGTTCTCAAAAGCTTGTCTAAATCATGTTTAAAACTTTTGTCGTTGTAAAAACTATTAAATGCTGCTTCAAGTTCTTCTAATGCCGACATCAACACCTCAGGTGCAAACTTTCCGCCATATATTCCATATTTTCCATGTGCATCAGGTTTGCTCAACATTTTTTCCTTTTATTCTATTTCTAAATTCTTACCTCATAGCCGGAAGTATAAACTTCTATCCCCTCCGGGTCATAATCAATATATCTTTCAACTTTTAATCCAAGGTCTTGCAAAATACCTTTTAATCCTTGTCTAAATGATTCTTCACTCATTATCCCCCTCCTTGCACCAAGTCCACCAATAGCAGATTCCAACCTCTTTTCATGTTCGTCCAGTCTTTTCATCAGTTCTTCGATGGTTTTGGAGTGCTCCTCAAGCCTCATTGACATTTCTTCAAGTCTCTTTGAATGCCCATCAAGTATTCTCGAATGCTCATCAAACCTTGTATTGAAATCCTCTCTCAGGTCCCTTATCGCATCAAGCACTTGTTTTAGTTCTTCCTTTCTTACAAATACCTCTGCTACAATGCCCATTAACTGATGCCTGAATGCAGGTGACTCAGCCATCAGACTCGGCAGTTCCTCGATTATAACCTTCTCTATTTCTTTTTTGCGGACTCCCCCTTTCTCTGCCATTGCCATCTTAACATTATATTTTGTCAAATAAAAAAGCTATTGCTTGTTCACCCGTTTTGCTATATTTACGAATTTCTTCACCTTCACCGTATCCTTCTTTCTCACCTCGCTTTCCACGCCGCTGGACACGTCCACTGCATAAGGCTTTACCAGTACTATTGCTTTTGCAACGTTATCAGGATTTAATCCACCGGCAAGGATCACTGGCTTTTTTACACGCTCGGTAATTTCTTTGCTAATGTTCCAATCATGTTCTTTCCCTGTTCCTCCTATTTTCCCCGTTACCCCTGCTGCGGTATCCAGCAATATTGCATCTACAACGTCTTCATATGCTAAAGCGTTCTCCAAGCACTCCTTTCTATCTCCACCAATGCCAATTTTTTTTATTATCCCTATTCTACTCTCCATACTTTCACGTAAATCTGCGACAAACTCTACTGGTTCCTCGCCATGAAGCTGTATGCAATCCGCGCCAGTGGCTTCTATTAATTTTATCTTATCCAGCGCGAATTCGATTGGCATATTCTCCAGCGTGATAACCACGACCCTTGATACAAATATCGGTAAAGCATCGAATATTTGCTTTATAGTTTCTAAATTGATATACCTCCTCGTATTAGCGACATTTATCACGCCGACAGCATCAGCGCCTGCTTCTACCGCCATTATGGCATCCGCAACACACGTATTGCCGCAAATTTTAACTTTCGTGTTTGTGTTTTCGCTCATTTGCTAACATCTTTTTTCCCCTTTTCCTTTTATCCGACTATCTGAAGGATTATCCTTCTCGACCTTCTCTTATTGTCCAATTCGACAAACACAACCTGCTGCCACGTTCCCAAAAGCATCTTGTTATTTCTAAAAGGCACAGTCAGTGAGGGACCCAAAAAAGAGGCTCTTATATGCGAATGCCCGTTTCCATCATGCCACCTAAGTTCATGCGCGTAGTCGATTCCTTTCGGGAACAATCTCTCCAGTGCTGCGGGTAAATCCTGCAATAGACCAGGTTCGTATTCTATGGTCGTCACCGCTCCTGTCGAGCCCGGGACAAAGATAGTTACAATACCCTCCTCAATGCTTGATTCCCTTAGCTTGCTGTTCACCTTATCGGTTATATTTACAATTTCTACTTCTCCTTTTGTATCAAAGTGCAGTTCCTCGGTTACAACGCTCATTTCTTATCCCCATTTCTCCTTATTTCGTTATTTTATAAAATAATACATTAAATATTACTCCCTTAAATCTGTGTTCATTATATAAATACCCAAATCGGCAAAAAGATCCACTCTTATGGTTTTTCCTTCCAACACTTCTTTTTCCTTGACCTCTATTTCCTTCCCAATGTCCCATACTATCGTCTCATTTTCTATATGCCCTGCTCTTATTTTATAAGTAGTAGCGAGAACATCATAATTTGTGCCTCCTTCTACTGGTCCTGTTGTTGAATATGGCACAATAAACTTATAAGACCCGTTGGATATTGTTGTTTGCGAGTATATAAATTCTCTTCCCTGGTTTGTGGTTACATTTGTTGCTATCTCAACTATGGAACCATCGGGAGCCCTTCCTTCTATTCTCGCTCCCTTTACGTATTCAAACACCTTTACATAACTCACTGGAGAGATAAACGAAGGAGTCCACCTGATCACTTCAGGATTTTTTGGATCTCGAACGCCAGAATGAAGCTTCGGTGCTAATTCTTTTGCCTCTGTATAATTCTTACTAACGCATTCCCATCCAAGCATATCTTCTGTGGCTGCATTTAGAACAGCGTGAGGGAACATGTATTTTGGAGATTCATGCACCAACCTGTAATGACGCAGAGGTTTCGCGTGAAATGGCTTAACTAACAATACTGATGACTGTCCAATGTATCCTCCTTTAAATTGCACCTCTCTTCCATCAAACATGTGCAGCTTTGTTACCATCGTGTTAAAATACTCTTTTCCTATCTCAAAAGTGATTCTCCCTTCTGTTTGATACCCCCCATAATGCCCGGCGGTGTCATTTGCCCAAAAGGTCATCACTCCGTAAGTATTATAGTAGGAGTTCATCGCATCTGCCATCTTGAAATCACTTATCACATATCTCACATCAAGAGAATCCAAAACTCTATTCGCTTCTGACTCGTTCTTCGCAATGAAGAAAACACAGGATCCTGGAGCATTCCCTTGATAAGGTCCGCCTATCCCTTGCTGAAAAGGGTTAGCAACAGGGATCCTATGCGCGATGTAAGTGATCCAATGACCGTAGTCCCACCAGCTCATCACCGAATATGCTGATTCCGGATAGGTATAATCTTCGGGATACAAAGCATAATAATCAACACCCGGATCAGGTGTATTTTCCCCCATCCATAAAAGAGATTCATACCAACCGTATCCCGGACCTCCACTGCCAAGCTTTGCCTTTGCCACGGACTCGTTTAAGAGAGGATAAAAAACAACGAGTAAGATAACAATAAAAGAGAAGATAATATCAGCGCGAAAAAACTTCTTAGCTGCGAGCCTCTGCGCTTCTTTTGATTTCTTCTCATTATACTTCTTTTTCGCTTTTCTTCCCCTCTCCCCTCCCCTCTTTATCTTCCTTTTTCCTTTTTCTATCTTTATCCCCTGCTCTCTTTCACCTTTTTCTTTACTTTCGGCTCTAACCGCTGCAAACTCGAGAAGCTTCCATGATAGGAAACCACACAAAATAGCAACATTAACTGCATAATACGCTGCGAATCTGTTCTGACCGAAACAAGCAAAAAGTATCGCCACACTCCATACGACAAATAAAATCTCTTCCACTTTCCATCTACTCCAAATATTATAACCAATTAATGCGAGGGCAGCAAAAGCGAGGAAGAAAGTGGTGGTGAACCAATGCCAGATGTTGCCCCAGTCCATAGGTTGAACTTCTGCTATGGTTAAATAAGTCTTAGAAGGCGTAAATACGTATAAAAACGGTCCTGTTAGCCTTGAGTATAAAGATGAGTCGAAAACTTTTAAAAGAACAATGGAGGTTATACCAAGTGCCAAAATTGCAACAGGATATCCATAAGATTTTATTCTCGCTATTTTCAGCGAAAAAGAAAGTGCCGTTAAAAAAAAAGAACACGATTATACCGAGGAAAAGGGAAAGAAGATGGAATTCAGAAAGAAAACCGAAAGAGAGCGCAGGCGCTATCATAGCTAAGGAAATGATAAAAACCGGCGGGTTATTTTCCAAATAAAGGTAGGACATTTTAACATACCTCTTTTTATCAGATAATGTTTAACCATATATAACATTTTTGATTATAAACTCCGTTGATTTGACCTCTTTCAAAGACCCGTCCAACCATCCTCTCAAGCTCCGCTATCCTCGCATTCTCCTTATATGTCTTACCGTTTCCCCTGAAGGCGTTCTCAGGATCATCAAAATATTGTTTCCTCCACTTTACTATGAGTGAAGG
>QMVO01000136.1 GCA_003661125.1 Methanosarcinales archaeon | reverse complement strand
TTCGTCGGACTGCAAAAATAGAACAGCAGAATACAGGGGAGAGTATCGGTTACGATGTAACTAACCGTAATATCGCTTCGTTACAATGCCCGATTTTTACTCCGATGACTTACGGACATGAGCGCTTATTTTTTGCAATTTCGCACAACGTCTGGGGCGTATGCGAAGTCCGAGCCGATAGGCGAGGATTTGGGTGAGGCAACGAAGTTGCCGAACCGCATACGCA
Source organism: Methanosarcinales archaeon (assembly GCA_003661125.1). Classification (GTDB taxonomy): domain Archaea; phylum Halobacteriota; class Syntropharchaeia; order Alkanophagales; family Methanospirareceae; genus QMVO01. The sequence goes on along the minus strand of QMVO01000136.1, from coordinate 5,363 downwards.
CCTGTTAGGCGACCCGAAGGGCGAGCCACGATAGTGGCGAAGCGTATCCCGCAGCCGTCCAAATATTATAGCCATTTTTATTTACCTCACGTATTTTATACTGGCCAATATATCTTTATTAGCGGAATTAATTTTTTACCTTCTACATCAAAGTTATCATAATATTGGGTTATGAGTTTAGCCAACACATCAAGATCAATGAGGGTTACCGGGATATTAGATCGCTCAGCTTCATATTTAGCATCTTTAGAAAAACCCCCTGTTGAGACATATAATCCCTTTGTACCTTGTCTTAATCCACCAATAAAACTTCTCATCTCCTTTCCACCTACTTGGCCTGATCTATGTTTAACCTCTACAATTATCCTTGGATCCTCTAACCCTAAACCGTCTGGAGAGGCGTAAATATCTCGTCCCCTATCAGCCCCTTTTGGGGTAACCATAGTTTTGTATCCCATACCTCTCAGAAAAGCGGCAACCAATTCCTCCATCTCTTCCCAATTTAAAGCCAAAATTTTATCTTTAATGAATTCATGCGCTTTACCTATCATATCCTCTTTGATTGTTTCCATTTCTTCTTCAGCGCTTTCAATGCCTTCAGGGATTTCTTTTTTCTTTTCCAAAACTTGTAGAATCTCTTCTTCTGCGCTCTCACTTAGTTCAAATAACGTAGAAATTGCCCCCAAAGTGTTCTTAGTGGAGGTAGAGAGCAGATCTCGTGAAACCTCACCTAACCACTTTACTTGGCGAATATGAAAGTATTCCAGTAACTTAGGATTGTATCTATAATCCGTATTGATTTCTCCGGCTAAATAAATTCTGCTTTCCGGATCATATGTCACAACATAATCGCCTTTTTTAAATTTAAATCTAAATTTAATGAGTTGCCCGGCAGTAATATTTAATTTACCCAATTTGTACTCAGGGTATTTCTCTCTTACGATTCGTTTTATCTCCTCGGGTGTTGACACCTTAGAGAGGTCCCCTACATCATTCCATCCAATGGCAACAACATTGTTATTTTTAAATTCATTAAAAAGACGTGCATTTTCACCGGCTCTTACCATCCACATGTTTTTATTTGTCATTTATTTACCTTCTTAAGACGGCTGCGGGATATGTCGCCTAACTCTGGTATATCTGCAGTACTGCATATATTACTCCCATTTGGTATTATATCTGCAATGCGTATATCCTTCCATTTTGGTATTATATCCGCAATATTGCGCATATACATCCTCTGAATGAATCTCCCATCGCCTCGATTTTCCTTCCTTTCTTCCTTTTGCACCTCCTCCATTCTCTTTCTCAAACAACCTATCTAATGGACTGAAGTGCACCCCATTAGTAGTATTGTATAAGAAACAGTATTTAAAACTTTCGATGCATATAGTACTTCCGAACACCCCTACTTCCGAACAAGGAAATTTTATAAACCGAAGCTTCAGAAAACTCCAAATGACTTTTTCCGCTTAACCTCCCGATATTTTGGTTGAACCTGCTGTATTTTTGCCTGGTTGTCTAAAACAGCCATTTTTATATCTTTTTCGTGTGATGTTCCCCGGAACTACACCCATTCGGAAGCACTGGGGAAGAATAGCCATTTGATCATAAAGGAGTTGATAAATCGGGAATTGAAGAAGATAGTCTAAGATAAGAATACTCATGCTCGGCGTTCACACGACCACAATCTCCTCTCCACCCAAATCTTCACCAGACACCTCGGGCTTGTAGTATGCATAAGCCCTGCTCGGCGCAACCTTTGCACGCACGGGATACAGAGCGATGGCATCGAAACTGAAAGAGAGCTCATCTCCGGGCTTCATATTCTCTATATAAAATATCACCTTACGAGCCGCCGTGTCGTAACGCTTTATCCTCGGCTCTTTCAGACCGAATTCACGAATAACGGCTTCTAACGTCTCTGATACCGGAGAGAAACCCGTCGGCACCGAGACATCGAGCACTATCATTCCCGCCTCCATGGGAATCCCCGGCTCGTATTTCACTGCCACTCGCACCTTCACCGTGTTCTCAACCTCTATTCTCGTGGCATCGTAACTAACATCAATTTTTAAGGGTGTATCGGCGACCGGAACCAGACCAGTTTCCATATTAAACCTGAGAACGAGCTGAACCAGCGCTTCTCCCTCTCCTTTCGCTTCTATTTCCATCTCTTCACCCACGGGCACTTCAATCAACTGCAAAACGTCGTAATTTGCGCCATTCTACACCATGCTCCCGATCTCCTCACCATCCGCGGCGGTGATGTAAATCCGAAGATTTACTTCCTCACGTCGTCCCGTGCAGTATTTCGTGAGTGCTTCGAGTGCCACGACGGTATCCTGAGTGGAGCCGAAGCCCCCTTTTGCGTTCCTCTTCGATACCAACCATCGAGCTGCTTTGCTCGCGTTCATCACATCGCCATACTCATTCAAAGCGAGTAGTGCATAAGCCGTCGTCTCTACCGATACAGTCCTCCCGTATTCGCCATCGCCCGTCCAATAGAGCCCCTCTTCATCCTCCTTCGCCATGCTCAGCAGTCTTTGCACCGCTTCTTCGCTTCTATCACTCTCGCATTTCGCGAGTGCATACGTAACGAGCGCCATTGTATATGAATCGTTTATCCCCTCAAGTTCGCCCTCAAGATAGCGGACAGCGTTCTCGATATTCTCTTCGTTTATCCCGGTCACGGTACTTGCATCCACTAAGGCGACGGTAACATAAGCCGAGAGCGCGGTCTCGCCCCGAAGCCCACCCATCATCTCTTTGTGGTGCACGAAACCCACGACATCCCATGAGCCATCCGCATTCTGTTTCGACGCTATCCAGTCAGCAGCCTCGGTCAGCACTTCTTCGTCTATATAAATGAACTCCTTCGAGAGCGAGAACGTCTTCAGCACGAAAGCAGTAAGCCAGAGGCTTCCTTCTTTATCACCCTGTCCGAAAGCGGAGAAGCTGCCGTCATTACGGCGGAATGTCAACTCCCGCTGGTAGCCCGTAAGCATGAGGAGTTCCGCTTTCGCCATCACTTCCGGTTTCAACTCCCCGCTCTCCTTTAAATATTTTGTTACGTGAACATCCGGCGCCATGAATATCATATTCTGCTCACCGCAGCCAAAAGGTATTTTCAGTAGCGATTCAAGACCCTCAAGCGTTTGCGTCAAGTAACTCCCCGTGACGGCGAGATAAGCGCGAGCGGAATCCTCGACCACACCTATCGGGACTCCAGTGCTTAAATTCTCACATTCACCGCCTTTTAACGCGATGTTCTGCACTATTTCCCGTTCTACTCCTTCAGGCTCGACCATAAGTTCTTTAACAACTGCGTCAGCTGCTTTCGTGCTCCTCGCTGTTATTTTCAGCGAGTTCTTGCCCAGTTCTTTCGGTTTAATCGTAAACGAAGCAGAAGCTACGCTAAACGGCTCTACGCTAACGACTTTTTGAGGAGCATCGAGGAGCTCGAACCATTCGCCTTCCTCCGCGGAAATGTCCACAAAAACTTCCTGTGGCTCTCCCAGGTAATTATAAATAGCAACCCTCACCGGGAACTCCTCGCCCCTAATCGCGGAATACGGCAGGTCTACCTTCACGAAGAAGGGTTGAAACACCCGAAGTTCGGTATCACACATCCCCATGCCTTCCTTAGAGACAGAAACCGCGTGTATCTCCCATGTTGTGATAGTATCGGGCGTTTCCGCTGTTATTTCCGCATTGCCACCGTCATCGGTAAGAATGTGAGTCCAGAGCCACGTCTCGGGGAAGAATTTCCGTATCTTCGTCACTTCTGCAAGACCTTCCGCCGGCATCGGCGTAGATGCAGGTGCAGGCGTAGGCACGGGCATCCCTCCCTCAAGAGCCTTTGGCAGCCCCAATCCACCGCCTCTACCCCACAGACCACCATAGTGCTCCAGTTCCTTACCGGCAGGGACTTCTTTATTACTCAACACGACGAAACCGGCATCCTCGAAGATGTCCCTCGCACCATCCTGGTAGTATAACGGATGAGCCTCGTGAATCTCAGCCTGGGGCTTCATATAAAGCCTCTCCAGCTCATTAAACACCTGTTTAAGATTTATTCTCTGCTTTGAGAGTATGAAAATCGCTCTGTCCACCGCGGAAATTCCTATCTCCGCTTTGGCTCCACCGGTCTCCAGCTTTATCTCAACGGATTCGCCTGGTTTAGCCTCTTCCTTGCTGAGTCTCAGGCTGAGCTCTTGCGGGAATTCCGCCTCTACATCAAAAGGCAGATAGTCAGCCACAACTTCCGCGGTCGGCAATATTTGATAAACGAGCAGTTTTGCCGATGGGACCATCTGCGGCGTCACATCAAACGAAATAACATCGCTCACTGTGAAGTCCGAGAAAAGAACGCCATTACTCGCCACTACCTCGTAAAAGAATGTTGAAGGATGCGTTGCGTATACCCTGAAAGAAACCTCGTCGCCCACTTTCGGTATGCCCTCGGTGATTTGTTCTATATGAATAAAACTCCCGGACGGAGAATAAGCGGCTGCCATCGTCTTTGATGCGTAAGCCCTTTCCTCTTCGCTGGCACTCACCATAATTTCGAGTGTTGCACTGCTCTCCGGCGGCGTTAACTTCAATACTGCAAGCCCATTACTTGTGGAGAGTGTCTTCTCATCCTTTTCAAGTAGCGAATAATCCTCGTCGTAATATTTGATGGTCACTTCAATTGATGCGTCTTTCGGCTTGTTGTCCGGCGTTTCAGTGACTAAAAGAGAAGAGAAAGGTAATCCAGGTTTAAATACGGGGCTTTCTGGAATTATCTGGATATTTAGTGGCGACTGCGCTACCGTCAAAAGCTTCGTTTCCGTCGCTTCGTACCCGGTTCCTTCTTCAATAACAGTTGTATTCAGGAGGACATTCCCCATCCCTCTTTCTCCAGGAACGCCAGCAACGTATTCTACCGGCGGCAACCCAAAACTCGCAGTCCCATTCTTTACTTCCACTTTTAATTCCGCATATTTCTCCCAGTAGCCCACATATCTCTTAGCCTCAATCCTTGCTTCCCCATCCACGGGCTTACCAAAGCTGTATTCTGCTCTTATTTCACCTTCAATTGGCTCGTCTGCCAGGAACCACTCCCGGGGTAGCTCTACCGCCACCTCGTATTTCGGGAGCACGTATTCCTCCACAACCACATCGAGCTGTGCCCTGTTCGTCTCCGCATCGTGAGAGAAAGCGGTTATTTTCCACGTTCCGAGATTTGGCTCCGTTGAAAGCGGGAAATCAAGTGTCGCGAATCCAAACTCATCCGTCATAATTTCCTTACGAAACACTTTTATCCCTTTTGCATCCCGAATCTCCACAACGACCTCGCGGCATAGCGGTTTTAATTC
>QMVO01000135.1 GCA_003661125.1 Methanosarcinales archaeon | reverse complement strand
GTTCAGTCAAAAAATTCGTTTGTCTGCATGTACTTTTGGTAGGGCTAGTGGTTTCGCTGGGTATTAACACAAAGGAGGAATTGCAGAAGATTGCTGAATGGTAGTTTGTGGAGGGGGCTGAAAGAAAAGCGTTGGCGGAAAAGAAAATCAAAACTGCTTCAATTTGCATTTTGCATTTTTCATTGAGCCATAGCGTTTAAAATCCTAAAGCATCCTCTATTCTCCCCAATTCCGCACCTGTGGTCTCCGCGCCGACAGCGTATCCCTCCGTGTTCGCGAGCAAACCCGCACCTATTAGAGGAACGCCGAAATTAATACTGCCTATCTCCACAGGCAGCTCGAAAATTTCTTCCAGGAATTCTAATTCCTCTTTCGTGGCATTATTATGCGCTAAAATACCTTTATTTGTCGCAACTGCAGCCATTCCCACTGTCTTCAGTCCACCTATCGTGCCCTTGTACACCTTCACCTCCAGGGTTTCCTTTATTACATCCACGGTCTTCGCCGACAACTGTGGATGAACCAGCGCAACCGTATCATTTGCGAGTATAATATTGCCCACAGCGTTCATCCTGTCGCGAGCAGGCAGTCGGTTAATTTTTTCCTTCAAACCTTCTTTTCGTGCAAATTCCTCTACTCGCCGTAACTCGCTATCCAACGTGTAAGAGGAAAAGATAAATCCATTTGAGTTCCCAACAGATAAACATCCAACCAAAGACGTTTCCGCGATGGACGTTCTTAGTGCTTTTACCTTTAATGCACGCTCCATCTCCGCGGTTAATCTTTCGGATATGTGGGAAGGCAAAAGAAGCACAGATTCAGTGCAAGTTGCAAAAACTCCTATATACGCGCTGCCATCAATAGTGAATGCTCTCTTTATCTCTCTATCTCTCCTTCTCTTCATCACATTACTTAATTAAGTTACTCTATAAGTTCAGCTCTGATTATGTCTTCCTCCTCTGTTACCTTCACTCTTATCCTGGAAGGTGGCTTCTGCGACCCTCGATCCCATACCTTTTCGTTTATCGCTGCATCTAAAATAACATCCTCAGATTTTGTATGTCGCATCAAATATTCTCTTATCTCAGCTATTGCGCGATTGCTTCTCTTCCATCTCGGTGCCTTCTTCACATTCCTCAACGGTATCGTAAAAATACGTTCTTCCCTTCCTTCCCCTGTTTCTTTTCCCATGTTTCTCCCTCCAATTCACTCTTTTAGCTTTGTCCTTCGCCAGTGCCTTCTTTTTGGATGTGTTGTCACTCTTCGGTTCGTTTTTACCATTATCCAAGCTGGGACTCTTCTGTTTTGCTTAGCAGCCTTGCTGAGCCTGAGCTTCTTGCCTTTTGTTTTCTTCCCTATTGCCATTGTATATTTTATCAGGGTTTCCTTTTTATTTAAATTAAATAAAAATGAAACTAGGAGTATCAGCAGATTTTAGTGCGGCGCATTCGCTGCCAAGACATCCAGGGAAATGCAAGAATCTGCATGGGCATACGTATAAAGTGGAAGTCTTGGTTGAAGGAGAGAAGAAGGAGGATACAGAGTGTGTAGCGGATTTCTCGGAAGTAAAGGCATTGATAGAAGAAGTGCTTGAACTCGTAGACCATAAGTTCTTAAATGAGATAATCTCGTATCCAACGAGCGAAAATATAGCGTTGTTTCTAAAGAAGGAGTTGGAAAAGAAGCTAAAAGATTCAAATCTGGGTGTAGTACTGCATTCGATAAAATTATGGGAAGGGGAGGGCAAATGGGTGCTGGTGGAATCGTAATCGGTATCTCTGGAGTCAGTAAACAAGTACAAAGATTAATTAAATTACGAATATATATTCATATATGCGCGGTGCAAGACGAAGAAGGTGTGTAGCCTTCCAGCCAAATTTCCTTTACTTCGAGCCGAGAGGAAGGGCAAGGGGGGGAGAACCCTATACTCACGGCATAAGTGAAACAATATTGAAAGTAGAGGAGTTAGAGAGCATAAGGCTGAAAGATTATTTGCAGATGGATCAGGAGGAAGCGGCGAAATCAATGGGCATCTCGCAACCCACTTTCCACCGAATAATAACCGAAGCGCATCGAAAAATAGCAGAAGCTTTTGTCGAGGGTAAGGCTATAAGGATAGAAGGGGGTAACTATGTAATAGCGGAAACCACTCCAAAAATGCCACCTGGATGGAGGGGAAGAAAGCATGGAAGAGGCCCTTTGGCTTCTTTTAAATCTTAAGAGGAATAAAATAGAATTGAATGAGTATGAAAGAAGAGAGAGAAGGAAAGAAGAGGATGATGGAGCAGGAAGAGGCAGTGAAAGCGAAGATGGAGCAGGTAAAGCACAAGATAATGGTGATGAGCGGGAAGGGGGGAGTAGGGAAAACAACGGTAGCAGCGAATCTCGCTTTTGCTCTTGGAATGAGAGGTTTAGACGTGGGTTTGATGGATGCCGATATTCACGGACCTGATATTCCGAAGATACTGGGAATAGAAGATAAGCGACCAGAGGCTTCGGGGGGAAAGATATCACCGATTTTAGTTACGCCGCGGCTGAAAACGATGTCCATAGGTTTTCTACTGCCCAACAGAGATTCCGCAATCATCTGGCGAGGACCGATGAAGATGAATGCGATAAGGCAATTCCTTTCTGATGTAGATTGGGGAGAGCTGGACTATATGGTTATAGACCTTCCGCCGGGAACAGGTGACGAACCGCTAAGTGTTGCGCAGTTGATAAAAAACGTAGATGGTACGATAATAGTTACGACACCACAGGATTTAGCGTTGCTGGATTCGAGAAAGGCGGTGAATTTCTCAGGGGTGCTGAAAGTACCGGTTATAGGAATAATAGAGAACATGAGCGGGTTTGTATGCCCTTACTGCGGCAAAGAGATAAACATTTTCAAATATGGCGGTGGTGAAAGGTCAGCGAGGGAGTTAGGAGTGCCTTTCCTCGGCAGAGTGCCACTTGATCCGAAGATGGTAGAAGCTGCGGATAGCGGAACGCCTTTTGTTCTGCAAAAGGAATCGAAGGTAAGAGAAGCGTTTGAGCAAATAGTGGAAAATGTGAGGGCATTTGTGGAAGGTAAAGAAGCTAAACCTCAATGACAAATATAAAATATTTATATGTATATGAATATATATTCATACTACAAGGAGGAAAAAAGCGAAAAAGGGAAAGGTGAAAAAAAGATGAAGATATGCGTAACCGCAACGGCAGGGGATTTGAATGCACAGGTAGACCCGAGGTTTGGAAGATGCCAATACTTCGTGTTCGTTGATTCAGATACGATGGTGTTCGAAGCGATGCCAAACGACGCCATTGCCGCACCAGGTGGAGCAGGGATTCAAGCAGCACAAACGGTAGTGAATAAAGGAGTGGATGTGCTTGTATCCGGGAATATAGGTCCTAATGCTTTTCAGGTGCTTTCTACAGCAGGTGTGAAAATTGCAACCGGCGCGTATGGCACAGTGAAAGAAGCAGTTGAGATGTATAAAGCCGGTAAACTAAGTGAGGTTGGCGTTTCAACTGTTGCCGCTCATGCAGGAATGGGTGCTGGTATAGGCGCAGGCGGCGGAATGGGCATGGGCGGCGGACGAGGCGGCGGTAGAGGGCGAGGCATGGGTAAAGGTATGGGCATGGGCAGAGGCATGCAGCAACCAATGCCCCCGCAACCAAAGCCACAAGCACCACAAGCGCCAATAGCGCCTCGAACAAAAGAAGAAGAAATCGAGCAGTTATCGAGTATGGCAGGTAGATTGGAGAAAGATTTAGAAGAAGTGAAGAAAAGGATAGAGGAGCTTAAAAGGAGGTGATGTAAAAAAATGTGTTGGCCATGCTACGGTTGGCATTGGAGAGGTTGGAGAATGCCTTGGTATGCTCCAACGCCTTGGTATATGCCAAAAGAAGAGGAAATGAAAATGCTTGAGAGCGAGAAAACGATCTTAGAAGCGAGATTAAAGGAGATAGACAGGAGGTTAAAAGAGGTAAAAGGAGAATAAAAGGAGGTGATAAAAAAATGGCAAGAGGAACAGGATTGGGAAGAGGTTTTTGGTCTGCCTTTAGACCCGGAAGAGGTATGGGAATGGGCAACCCTTATCCATTCTGCAGGAACTTCCCGTGGCTTCCCAGATGGTGGTGGACAGGAATGTATTCCTATGGCTACCCGTATTCCTATCCGTATTATTACGGGAGGTGGATAAGATAAAATGAGCGGCGGAGGAAGAGGAAGAATGGGTGGCAGAGGTTTAGGACCGGGCGGAGAATGCCGATGCCCAAATTGCGGCTATACAATGCCACATCAAAGGGGGGTGCCATGCTACGAACAAACTTGCCCGAAGTGCGGGTCTAAAATGACGAGACCATAAAATATTTAGGAGGTGATATGGGAAAAATGGCGTATGGAAGAGGCGGAAATAGATGGAGAAACATGTATTATCTAACTGGTTTGCCAGGCTGGATGAGGTTTGGATACTCTCCGGGCTGGGTAGGGAGAAGCCCAACAGGCTTGCCTCCAGCCGCACAGTATCTCACACAAACAGGACAGATGCCGCAATTCGGTTCCTGGATACAGCAGCAAGCACCAGCGCCTGTTGCACCAACACCAGTGGGCATGCCAGCAATGCCAAAGGAACAGGAGATTTCTATGCTTGAATCACAGGCGAAGATGCTTGGATACCAGTTAGAGCAGATAAAGAAGAGATTGGAAGAACTGAGAAAGTAAAGAGCGAATGGACAGGTTTTTTTGCAAGTAGGGTAGGAAACATTGAATAATCGAGTCTATATACTTTATCATGGCTCGTTTGGAGAACTGGTAGCCGAACATCTGGCTATGAGTGAGCTTGCAGACAGAATTGTGAGCCTCTACGACCTCAAAGTCACGTCTGTATCGCTTGACGAGCCGGAGAACGACATGCCAGCGGATATACCGCTACCTGAGTGTGATCTTCTATTAGTACTTGGAATACTTCCAAAGGCAGGCGACCTCGTACCCATCATAGCGGAAAGAACAGGAGCAAAAGCTGTTCTTTGGCCGATTGAAGACCCGAACTTGATACCGGAGGGCAAATATTCGATTGAAAATGAACTCAAAAAGAAGGGAATACACGTGGAATTCCCTGAACCTCTTTGTATGCTGGACAGGAGTGAGAATGAAGTTGTACAGACTTTTGTCGAATGCTTTGGAAAGCCAAAATTTGAACTTAGAGTTAATGCAAAAAACAAAGTTATCGAAGCCGTAAAAGTCATCAGAGACACACCTTGTGGCTCGGCTTCAAAAATCGCAGCTAAACTAGTGGGGATGTCTTATAAAGATATGAAATCGTTTGAAGAAGCGGTGATGCAGATGCACGATAACGAGTGTGTGGCGTACATGGGTCCTGATAGACCGATAATGCAGCAAGCGGGCAGGTTGCTTGCTGATGCCATAATGGATGCTTTACACAAGCCTGCGAAATAAAAACACGTTTTATTTTTTATTTGTTTACAGACATAAAATCGCGATAACTTTTGGCGGATAAGAACCCATATACGAAGCACCAAACGACTTAATTTCTCCTTTCAAATTACCAACGGATATGTTTAAACCTTTTTCCTCCACCACCTC
>QMVO01000134.1 GCA_003661125.1 Methanosarcinales archaeon | reverse complement strand
CTCCTTTTACGCTCATGATTACGTGTTGGCGCAGGGCGAAGAGATTTCAAGTAAGGACATTTATATTGTCGCATTTAACAAGGAGGACAAGCGTGTCCGTGTAGATATGGAATACGAATCGCCGGAGTTCATTGAGGTCAATCTTTCATCTAAGGGCTGTTTCTTGAATCCAGATGAATACACGAGGGTTTACATCTCTCTGAAAGCACGCGAGGATGCTGTTCCTGGTAATTACACGGTAAAAGTGATTGCGATAATAAAAGAAGTCAGAGGAGACCTGCCTATAAAAGTTCTTACTTCCGCAGCTCAGGAAGCGAACGTTACTGTCACAGGTGAGTATGCGGTGGTTGATGTCGCGGCAATAGACCCCGTGAAGAACATCGCTTCTACCGCTATCGTCAGGCTGTTCCGCAGTGGCTACGAGATAGCAAGTGCGGAAGGCGAATTGAAAAAGCGTGTGGTTCCTGGAACATACACTGCGAAGGCATATCTGCTGGGTGAAGAAACAGCATCCGAAGAATTTGATGTAGCGGCTTATGAGGAGAAAAGAATTGAATTGCCCATAAGAGGAGTTTATTTTGAGACCTTCGACGCGCTTCCGGCGAAGGAGGCAGCGGGAAGGATTGGTTACGTTTATTTGGTCGCAGTCATTAAAAACCTCTACAAAGACTTGCCAAATGTCTCCATCTCGCTTGAGGTGTCAGGAGCGAGTTACGAGAACTTTACTATTTACTCCTCTCCCCTCCTTCCCCTTAACCGAACAGAGATTAAATACAATTATATACCGAAAGAAGGGTGGCGGAGCGGGAAGTATGAGTTCACCGAAAAAGTTATTGCTGGAGATACCATCTACGCCGTTTCGCCTGTGAAAACGGTAGAAGTACGATCTCCAATTACGGAGAACCTCCTGCTCGTGGTGCCTATCGCGATAGTAATAGCTATGATAATCATTCTAATAGTGGTTCTCTATCAGAGAAGGAAGAAATAGAGCGGGAAATGGAAATCGGATTTTGTACTTGTGATTTGGGATTTTCCACAATCTATTGAGCAGAGCATGTTGCCAGCACTTTTAAGCTTTTACTTTTTAGTTTTAGATTTAGAAAAAGTAAGTAAAGAAAAAGGATATTTGATGAAATGATAGAAATAGACCCCTGGGGCGTTGCAGATATAAAAGATTATGCGAGGCTATTTGAAGAATTTGGCATTTCTCCCTTTAAGGAACTACTGAACCAGATAGATAAGCCGCATCTATACATGCGTAGAGGCATAATCGTCGGACATCGCGGTTATGAAGAAGTGGTGAGGGCGATGAACGAGCGGAGCAAGTTCGCAGTGATGAGTGGTTTCATGCCCTCTGGTAGAATTCACTTTGGCGGAAAGATGGTAATGGATGAGATTATCTGGCATCAGCGGATGGGAGGTGATGCCTTTGCATGCATAGCAGATATGGAGTCGCATTCCGTACGAGGAACTTCGTGGAAGGATTGCAGGGAAATTGGACTGAATGAATACATATTGAGCCTTGTAGCGTTGGGTTTTGACGTTGAAAAAGGGCATATATACTTCCAATCAGGGAACAAAAAGCTGCGTGACCTCGCTTTTGAACTCGGGCGGGAAGTTAATTTCAGCGAAATCTCTGCGATATATGGCTTCTCTGGCAATGTAAATATATCTCACATGATAAGCGTAGTGATGCAGAATGCTGATATATTGCAGCCACAGCTACTCGAATACGGCGGACCAAAGCCTGCTGTCATTCCGGTTGGTGTTGACCAGGACCCGCATATAAGGTTGACGAGGGACATAGCATCGAGAATGAGGATGTTCCGTGTAGAGAAGAGGCTGGATAAGGACCAGAAGCCTTATATAAGCATAAGGGAGAAGCAAGCGGGTAAAAAAGCATTGGATGAGATAGCAAGGAGAATAGAAGGTCCGAAAAAAAAATATGAAATGCATATAGACGTGTTTGGCATCGAAGCCTCTGAGGTGGATACAGCAATGCGAGAGATAGAGGAGATAGTGAGAGAAGTGGAGATGGCATACGGAGGGTATGGTTTTTTTTTCCCCGCTGCCACTTATCATAGATTCATGCAGGGACTAACTGGTGGTAAGATGTCTTCAAGCATCCCGGAAAGCTATATTGCACTAACAGAACCGCCGGAAGAAGCAGCGAAGAAGGTAAAACAGGCGAAGACAGGCGGAAGAGTAACAATAGAAGAGCAGAAGAACCTCGGCGGATCACCAGCACAATGCACGGTTTATGAGCTTATGATGTTCCATTTAATAGAAGAGGACGCACACGTAAAAGAAATTTTCGAGGAATGCAAAAACGGAAAACGAATGTGCAATTCTTGTAAGTTGGAAGCTGCTGAACTCATGCATTCTTTTATTAAAACGCATCAGGATGAGAGGGAAAAGGCGAAGGAGGTTTTGAAAGAGCATGAACTGTATAAGCAGTGGCTATAACATAATTTTTTACCACATTCTCGTTGCACTTCTTGCCAGCTCTCCTGCATCTTTTGCCTCCCTCATTGCATTTTCATCCAGAATCAGGTATGCAGCCCTTGTATTAAAATAAGGTGAACCTTTTCTTGAAAACAATGTTAGAACTTTCCCTCTTTGTCTTACTTCTACTCCTTCACAAGGCTCGTGGCTTCTTATCAGCGTTTTCACTCCCACTGCCCTTAAGACCCTCTCTGTTATGTCTTCTCCAAACATTCTACCCGCACCGCGCATCGAATAAAAATTCCCTTTGCCTTCGACCGGATCACTCCACAGTATTTCCTCAAAGTTACTCGATGAAGGATGCGATTCGTATGCAAACGCAATATCCTCAATGGAAGTTACATTCACGGGCAATCCACCATGCAACATCAAGTATCTTCCTTCTACCAACACTGCATAAGGTAAATACTCCCAGAGCTCCTTTAGTTTCTTATACACTTCTTTCCCTCTCAGTCCGAATTTTTCCGTGAATAAAAAGGGCAGATCATGTGGCATAACCGGCATGTCTGGGGGTCCTTCATGATTCCCTCTCAGCATTATTATTTTATTCTCCTTCCCTTTCCTCCCAGAAACTTTCAACTTCAAAAGCAGATAGTACACTTCAACGCTTTCGGAGCCCCGATCGCCGTAATCACCAAGAAAGACGATCCTGTCGGCATTTAGGTCTTCAATATCTTTTAATATGTGAACCAAACTTTCCATATCGCCGTGTATATCCCCTACGACTACTACATTTCTCGCTGCTTGAGGAGATATGTGAACCAAGCCGCTTCCCCCTCTTGCCTCTTTCTCCTCGTACAATATCTCTTTTGATTCTTCAATTAATGCTAAGAACTCTTCCACACTTGCGTCAAATGCCTTCCTCACCCATCCCTCAACTTCCACTTGCATAAATAATATTGATAGTGAACACTTTTTCTTTTTCACGAAGAAAGAAATTAATTTTATCGGTAATTTTACCGGTGATTGTATCTTTGTTGATTATTGCTTTAGATTGGATCGTTTGTGTTGATCGATTGTTCCATAGAGCTCACCTTTTCATGATTCATGGTATTTTAGAACTCTTTGTCACTTTTCTTTTTCCCGCAGCTCCGGTCATTTATGGATGGATAACAAAGAATAGACTTTTGGTCCATATTAGTAGGAGCGATCCCGATTATGGGATTTATTCTTTTGCTTAATTTCGGTTATTTTTACCCTTCCCCTGATCTTGAAAGAATAATAAGGGTAGTTGCTTATGGGGTCTGTTTATCCTCTGTTGCAGGTTTATAGGGTTAGTTTGAAAGTGGCAATTTGTACCAGGTTTTTGCAAAGTTGCAAAGCAAAAAGTTTTATTCTAAAGAAAAAGGGTTATGATATTCATGTCTCAATCAAAATTGCAACCGCAAATTCAGGCTCATAGGCAGCTACTACTATTTTCCACTATCCTTCTCCTCTTCTGCTCTTTCATAGGTGTTATCATCACGGTTCACCCGCTTTACCTGGAACAATTCGTCAAACAACCCGCATTGGTTGGGTTAATCGCAACATTATCATCCCTTGCTGGATTAGCATTCAGCCTTCCTGTGGGTGCTCTTTCTGACAGAATCGGAAGGAAACGGATGTTAATCGGAGCTTTCTCGCTTATCTCTGTTGTGCTCCTTGCTTTCTTCATTAATACCCGCCTTTATGCGCTGATATGGCTGCAAATAGCATTTGGAGCTCTCATGGTTCCTGTATGGATTGTTGGTGAAGCGTTCATCAAGGACATATCGCCGTCCAAAAAGAGAGGAGAATTCAGATCCTTTTTCGGTACCTTTGCAAATGCAGGTATGCTTATAGGATCTCTAATTGGGGGTTTCCTGGCATGGGGATTCGGGATAAGGCAACCTTACGTTTTTGCTGCTATTCTACTCCTTGTACCTTTAATTTTAGTGTTTGGATTGAAGGAGGACGAGCATAGCAGAAGCACAAATAAAAATCAAGCAGTGAAGGATTTTTTATCCGTGCTAAAGGAGTTTTTACAGCAGAGAGAGCTTAAGCTCTTGGCTCTCTGCACCGTGTCATTATATTTCTGGTATGCCGTGAAATGGGTGTTTGGTCCGCTATTCCTTCAGAACCAGGGCTTTTCTCCCGCTGTAATAGGAATTTGGTTAGCCTTTTCTGTCCTTCCATTTCTACTTTTCCAAATACCTATTGGGATACTGAGTGACAAAATAGGGAAATCAAAAATAATCTATCTCGGTTTTTTTATTTCCACCATATCTCTCCTACCATTGGGATTTGAGAGTTCAATTTCAAGTTTATTAGCAACGATATTTATCGTATCTATTGGCACAGCCTTTGCAGAACCGCTAATCGAGGCGAGGGTCACGGATATTGTGCCAAAAGAGAGATACGGGGCTTATTCAGGCATATTTGAATTCACAAAGACCCTGGGACTCATGTTGGGGCCCGTGGGTTCTTCATTCTTCGTTTACTCCTTTGGTATCTCTTGTTCCTTCATGCCGGCAGTTGTAGTCTTCATCCTGACTTTGGCTCTTTTGGTAAGATTGCGCTATCCAGAAACAATAAATGCCTGACTATATAAATAATACTCCTCATTTAGAAAGAAAAAGTGTTGCAAGAAGAAGAAATAGAGATTTCGGTTGTGCTGCCCGCGCATAATGAAGCTGAAAGGATAAGGAACGCGATGAATCAGACACAGAAGGTTTTAGCCGCATTTGCTTCCTCCTTTGAAATAATCATTGCAGAAGATGGAAGCACAGACGGCACAGCTGAAATAGCGAGCTGAATAGAAGCTGAATTTAAATACTTTTGATATTACAAAATAGTGATAACCGCTGAGATATGAAAATAACGCGTGAAAGCAATCTTACCATCTGAAACTACTAAAAGAGGCGAAATTGGTGGATTATAGAAAGAAGGGTAAGTTTTTAATTAATGTATCACCTACCGGCTGACGGAGTTAGGAAAGAGAATACCAAGGGAGAACAAAACCCTTTCAGGGAGATTTAAATTTAGAGCGCCTTAGCTAGCGCAGAGATAGTTCCAATCGTCCAGTTTAGTACCGAATTCCCATTTTTCAGGTATTACAGGCGGATCTTTCT
>QMVO01000133.1 GCA_003661125.1 Methanosarcinales archaeon | reverse complement strand
CTGGTGACCAAACATCTGGTCAATCGGACACGGTCGCGTAAAAGCAGAATGAAAGGCAGACATAGGGGTCCTTAAGTGGGTAATGGAAGCATAGAACAAACGAATTGACGAATGTCTATGATGATCGTCCAGTAGTGGTCAGCTTGGGCTATCTACGAATTCCCGCCATACATCCTCCATTCTCAAGGTACAATGAATGGATCTTAAAAATTCTCCTCGGTCACATGCCGAGATCGAAAGGAATATTTCCGGATTATCATGTTATATCGCAATGCCAAGAAAATATCTTTAATAAATTTATGCTAATATGACATTGTCAAATTAGTTTATATATAGGAAAGTAAAAGACTGTCAATAAATATAAAAGAAATAAAGAGGAAAGAAGGGATGGGTGATACTATGAAAGTCGGAATTGTTGGCTGCGGTAAGGTAGCAAAAGGTTATCACATACCTGCTTTACTTAAAATTGAAGGGGTTAAAATAGCGGCGGTCTGTGATATGAGCGAAGCGGAAGCGAAAAGGACAGCGAACATGTTTAACATTGACAGGTCTTATACAGATCTATCTGACATGTTGAAGCGAGAAGATTTAGAGATGCTGGATATTTGCACACCGCCACAAACACATGCGTCATTATCCATTCAAGCAATGGAGGAGGGCTGTCATGTTTTAATTGAAAAACCGCTTACTTTAAGTGTGGGCGACGCCGAGAAAATAATCCTAGCATCAAAAAAGAGTGGCGCCAAACTATGTATTGTTCATAATTATTTGTTTAAGCCGATAACAATGAGGGCAAAAGCAATTGTAGAAGATGGAGGTCTTGGCGATTTGCTGGGAATTGACGTTAAATTTCTTAACAGAAAGGATAACGTATTCATGAGCAGAGACCATTGGTGCCACAATTTACCAGGCGGTAGATTTGGTGAGAATATAATCCATCCATTATACTTAATAGATGGTTTTTTAGATATTACAGACATTGTGGCTGCGCGAGCAAAGAAATTAGGTAATTATGATTGGGTATCAATTGATGAGCTTAAGGTATTGTTAGATGCTAAGAATTCTATGGCAACCATTTCATTATCATCTAACGTACCAAAAGATGTAGAGACCGTTGATATTTACGGAACAGAAGGGATTTTGCATCTCGACTTTCACTTCTCTATTTTGATTAAACACGGACCAAAGAAACTTACACGTTTTTCCCCTATTGCAAGTAATTTAAGCCTCAGTTTCAAGAGATTGACAAGTGCTGTATCTTTTCCTGTAAAAGTAATAAAAAGCAAAAAGTATATTCGGTCAGGTCATTATTATTTAATTCAGAAATTTGTTGAAAGTATAAGAGATGATAAAGTGCCACCTGTTACAGGAGATAAAGGCAGAAAGATGATAGCTTTACAAGAAAAAATATTTGATCTGGTAACTACACAATGACGTAAACGACCAAAATCTCGGCTTTCATTTCTCATTTCCCAATTATTTATTATAGCAGCTTAAATTAGGCGCCTTATCCAAGGTATATTACTAACTATTTTCTTAATTATATCCTGATCTTCTTTAGAAAAAGTTTTCAAAACTAACAGTGCTACCAAGTATATTATCGCAGCCAAAGGAACTAACAAGAATAAATTAAAATCTATAAAATAATAAACAAAAGCGCCCATTGTTAAGCCACTGATTACGGGTTTTATCATTATTTTATGCACAGGAAGCATTTGTAGATGCTTAGAAACAAAATAAAAACTTGCTAAGAATAACACTGCATTTGTCACTACGGTTGCAATGGCAGCGCCATTGTAACTCATTATAGGAATCAAAATGAAATTAAGGGTTACATTTGCAACGGCACATAACGCATAGCTTAACGTGCTCAGTTTCTGTTTGCCCATTGAGATTAAAAGATGTAATAGAACTGAATTTACTGAAACAAATACCAGTGCCCATATTAATATTTGAAGTACAGTTGTAGAATTAGCAAATGGGGACTTATAAATAATCAAAATTAGTTTATCCGCTATAAGAGTTGTTCCTATGGCAATGGGTAATGCAATCATAAAAAGATACTTAAAGCTGAGCTTGTAGCTTTTTATTAATTTATCTCTTGAAGTTTCAAAATAACCAGACATCAGTGGGAACAATGACATCATAAATGCATGCGGAATAAGTGTTAGTGGCTCAGAAAGTTTATATGCCGCGGAATAAATTCCAACTGCTGCATCTCCTTGCATCATCGAAAGCATTATCACATCAATCCGGAAATAAATTATAAATAAAACACCAGAGAGTGCAATTGGCAACGCCTCCTTAAATAAATATTTCCATAATCCAAAGTCAATTTCAAATTTTGCTCTGGTAAACTTTCTGGAGAATAAATAACTGATTAATGTTTTAATACCCTCAGAAAATACCAGCACGGCTATTATTTGCATAAGCGTGCCGTGTGAAAAGATGATCCAGAATATTAAAATTGCAGAAAGAATTCTATAAACAAGCCTTGCGATTATGTTATAAACCATTCTGAGATTTGATTGGAATATACCTGAATAAAATTCGCTAAAAGATATAAATAGTAACGTAAAGGCTGCTATATAAACATAAGTAGTTGTGTCTTTTGGATATGAGAGGAATGAAATCACAATTATTGACAGAACAACAGCAAAAACGGTTAACAATAACTTTATAATATATGCATTTCCAATCAATTTTGGTGTGATTGAGGGATTGCGAGACATTTCGCGAACAAGAATTGCACGAAGCCCAAGATCAGTTATGACACCAAAGAAAGCGAGATATGCAAAGACAAAGTTGTATTTGCCAAAATCAGCAGTGCCAAGATACCTGGCGAGGTATATTATGACGAATAAAGCTATTACTCTGAAGATAACATTTCCAACAATAACGATGCCAGTGTTCTTTGCAACTCTTTGTACCGTGCTCAATCGAATCACCCACTGCTACGATATGATGCTCGCTATTTAAATCTTTATTATTCTAAAATCCAAAGTAGTTTCCCCACTTAAATAGCCTAATCCTATTTACCAAAACTTGCGGAAGCCTGCTCCAAATGAAATGTGCCTTATATAAATATATCCCACTTTTGTTATAGTATGGTAGAGAATAAGTTCAAAGAGGAAGTTAACGAGCTATTCGACAGAAGGGGACAATCAAGTGCTTTTGAGTACGATACATTTGACTGGGGGTGCCTGCGATACATGCTGGAGCTGTGGATTTTCTTGAATCGGATCAGCAAAGAGGGGATAATGACGATCCGGAGTTTCTTTAACGCAACCCTTGCTTGGCTCAGCGGGAACGAAGAACTGAGGAGATATGACGGGCAAGATTACTCCGCTGCCTCGATGCTCTCTTTCTTCTTATTTGTGAAATTAGCGAGGATGAAGATAGAAGAAGCGCTTGACTTCCTTTCCTCAAATAAGTCGTGTATGAAGCTGATGGGCTTGGAGAAGGTACCCACAAAAGGGGCGGTAACAAAGTTCAGGGAGCGGATGGGCGCGGATTTCAACCGCTTTTTTGGTGATTTGATCGCCCATATCACCGACTGCATGAACTTCGATGACCTGGAAAGACACCATGTGATATTATTCACGAAGTGCTATTTCGGCGACCGCCGCTTCCCACGAATGAGCAAAGGGATGGAATCGCTGAAATTCACCAGAATCAACAAGAAAATACGCCGCACCGCCACCAAATGGGCGGGATTCAATCTCATGCTCTACGTCCTCTACGGATTGGGCATCGTAAACATCCTGGAGGACATGAAAGTGGAAAAGAGGAGCAATTGCGTCTACACACCGCTGCAAATCAGCCTTTCGTACATCGTCAAGATTATACTGGGATTCAAGAACGCATACGGTCTGGACGAAGAGCTGGAGGACGACATATTCTTGCAGATGATCTGCACGCTCGATGGGGATAGAACGCCGAGCAAAAGCACGCTTGACGAGGACATTCGGCGATACAAGGAGGAAGAGCTGCGAAAAGCCTACCAGGCGATCATTCAGTGGATGAAAATCCTCGGATTCGTGGCGGGGGAGATCGTAGCCGGGGATAGTAGTAAAATATACGTGGATGGAAAGACCTACGAAGGGTCTGAGGAGGTCTACGATTACCTGAAGAAAGAGAACGTGAAGGGCTACAAGCTGTTCGTGATATACGATGTCGTGTATCGAATACCCATTTACTTCGAGGTGCGGGGTATAAATGACGCCGACGGTCCTTCGCTGAAGGAGATGGTGGAAAAGGCGATGGAAATAACCGGAAAGAGGATAAAACGGGTTTATATTGACCGTGGATTTTACGATGAGGCGAACTTCCGCTGGCTGGACGAGAAAGAACATATTGAGTACGTCACGAGGGGAAAGAAAGGGACAGAGTTCTACGAGCAGGCTGCCGAACTCGGAGCAGATGAATTCAGGGAGCTGAAAACGAAGGAATACGAGCCGAAGACAGCCCGAGGAAAAGCGGCTAAACAGAAACGGGACGAGGAAAAGAAGCCAGTGAAGGTCGCGGAGCTCGTGTGCTCGTTCTCCGATGGCTCTCCCGTTCGTGTGGTCGTGGAGAAGAAAAGAGCGCGGTTATCGAGGAACGAGAAGCTTCTCATCCTCCTGGAGAAGCTCTCGGGCTCATATACGGCACAAGAAATCCTCGATTTATACAAGAAGGAATATGGAGCGGAATTTAGCAATTCTAAGAATCTTGCAACTGCGATAACGAAAACGCTGAAGCGAATACCTGCGATTGAGGTTATCGGCAAGCGCAGGGGTAGGAGATACAAAATAGAGGGTTACAAAGCGGGTATAGAGGTATTGGAGGGGAACGAGAAGGAAGAAATGCTTATCTGGTTGACGAACGTCTTCGATGTAGCGCCAGAGCAGGTCATTGAAGATTACGGGAATCGGTGGCGGATAGAGACGTTGTTCGAGGAAGCGAAGGGGGAATGGTATATAAACAAGTTGCCGAGCAGGGATTTGGAGCCGATAAAGGTGCATTTTTACTTCAGTTTCATTGCTTACGACATCGTTAACATATTCAAACGCGCTTTGACGGAGAAATACAGGAACGCCGGCATTGAAGTGCTGAGGCGGGATGTACTCCACAAAATCGCGGTTATTTCGTTCAATGGCAAATCCGTCAAGTTTGAATTCAATAAGAAATATGAAATCAGGTATAACGAGCAATTGGCGAGCATAAACGAGTTTATAAATCGAACAAGGGATAAAATCGAGTTCGTTGAGTTTGACGCCTTAGCGTAAGCCTTCCACACAGGATTTCAAGTAGTGAACTATCGGTTGTAGGGGCTTAAAATATCCGATTCATGGATCTTCTTCACGGATTCATGGAATTGTGATTTGTGCATTAATAATTGCGGGTTGAGAATATTTTGTTAATTTTTATGATAAATTGAGCGTTATTGATCTGCCCCACTCCTCAGGAAACTACATCGGTTTTTAGAATTATTAATACTCATTTTTTTCTGTGTAGTCCTGAAATTTTTGACTTTATAAACCCTACCTCTCATTCCCAACCACCTCATCAAAAAGCTTGAATGCAACACCTAACCTTGCCTCTACCGGCAACCTGCTCCAGAAGG
>QMVO01000132.1 GCA_003661125.1 Methanosarcinales archaeon | reverse complement strand
ATGATAATGCATTCGTAGAGAGCTTCATCCGGATACTGAAGTATGAAGAGGTGTATCTCAATGAATATGAGACCTTCTCAGACGCCTTAGATAATATCGCTCATTTCATAGAAGACGTATACATCATAAAGCTTTCTTATCTTCTCAGCCATCGCTTTTACATCTGGATCGCAAAGCAAACCAGTTTCATTAACACGTAAAAAGTTCCCTACTTTAGATACCGAATTAGCAGCTACTAACGTCCGAATCATACGGTTGATCGGCACATTCCTCCCCAATTTACCCCACATTACTTTCCGATTGTGCGCGGAAAGTTTAATCAAAAACGCTCCGCAAGCCATTCAACCGTCTCCTTACGCTTTATTACGCTTCTTTGCCCGCCTCCGACCGCATCGCTGCAGCCATCTTGCGGCGTTCACCCTTCTCCCCCACCAGCTTGCGGTCAGGGATATAGCCGTCTACGTGGAATCACATTTCATTAGTCCCGGTGCTGGGGTGTTGAGTTGTGAAGAAGAATTGCTTTTTATATCTGTGCAACAAATATTATTCTATTGGCTGTTCGCTAAGAAGAAAGTAATAATCACGATGAGAGAAGAAAAAATCAGGTGGAAAAATTATATTGGATTTGTGTTTGTATGTGTGTTGGTTGGATTGATGTTTGAAGGGTTTGTATCCGCAGATAGGGGATCGATTCCAATAATAAGTCGCTTTGAACCTAACTCGCCACCCACAAACGGCATATTAGTGCCAACGAAAGCGGAGCCGCAACCAGCAGGCACCAGTATAACATGGGTGGCATACGCCGAAGATCCTGATTCCGATACCCTTTACTACCGGTTCTGGATACGAGGACCCGCTACTGGCAATTCATGGCAGATAATGCAGGACTGGAGTCCTGTAAACACATGGACTTGGCAGACGAGTTCAGCCGACATCGGGGATACCGACATATCTGTTTGGATACGGGATGGGTATCACGAGCCGCCGGACAGATATGACCTCGAGAAGAAAGTTTATAGCTATACAATTATCACAGGACCAAACTCGCCACCCACAAACAGCATATTAGTGCCAACGAAAGCGGAGCCACAACCAGCAGGCACCAGTATAACATGGGTGGCATACGCCGAAGATCCTGATGCCGATACCCTTTACTACCGGTTCTGGATACGAGGACCCGTTACTGGCAATTCATGGCAGATAACGCAGGACTGGAGTCCTGTAAACACATGGACTTGGCAGACGAGTTCAGCCGACATCGGGGATACCGACATATCTGTTTGGATACGGGACGGGCATCATGCACCGACTGACAGATATGACCTCGAGAAGAAATATTACGATTATACTATCACAGCGGCTGAAAATCAACCACCCATCAATCCCGCATTATCGCCTGACAAGTCTGAGCCGCAACCGGCAGGTACTGCAATCGATTGGTCCGCTTCTGCAACTGATCTGGATGGCGACATGCTCTACTATCGTTTCTGGATACGGGGTCCTTCAACTGGCAATTCATAGACGATAATGAGGGATTGGAGCACCGATAACACATGGATATGGCACACAACTCCCGCAGACATAGGCGATACTGACATCTCGGTTTGGATACGGGACGGACATCACGCACCACCCGATAGGTTTGACCTTGAGAAGAAATATTATGATTATACCATCGTAGAGACGGTGATTTGTAAGGTTCAAATAACTTCCAATCTTTCCTTACAGGATCACCCATCCATCGTATATGCAAATAACAACTATTATGTGGCATACCAGTCCTGGGAGACCAGCTATCCAGGACTCGAACACGGCAGGGATATATTCATCAAGAAATTCGACTCCAACTGGAACTTCATACGGAAGGTGCAAGTAACAAGCAGCAGGCATTATCATGATAACCCCGCATTGCTGTTCGCAAACAATAAATTGTACGTAGCGTATGTATCAAACGAAGAAGGAGCTACTACAAATGATTGGGATGTAATTCTCGCAGAATACGATTTGAATTTGAATTACATAAGTGGCAGTAAGAGGTATCTCACAACTTTACAGTCGCTTCAGGACATGCCGTCGTTGTTCTACAAAGATGGATATTTCTACTTAGCTTACCAGTCATGGGAAACAGGAAGCACTTATCAGGGTGACATTTATGTCAAGAAATTCGATTCCAACTGGAATCAAATTAAAAAAGTTCGAGTGACGAGTGAGACTTCACATCAAGATCGACCATCGATTATGTATGGAAATGGCTATCTCTATGTAGCTTATTTCTCCAAAGAAACAGGGAATTATGATATATTCGTGAAACGTATGGATACAAATCTTAATTTGGATTCCTGGAAGAAACAAGTTACATCAGAATCATCCTCTCAGAGCTATCCGTCATTAAAGTTTGAGAACAACGAGTTTACGATAGCTTATGCGTCAAACGAAGGCGGAACCTTAGGGATATTCATGAAGAAATATGACAGTAACTGGAACTTTATCGAGAAGACGAAAGTTGTGGATGACAGCTCAGCACACGAGAGGCGACCTTCGATGACTTACGCACAAAATGATTATTGGATAGCTTATGTGCATAATTTGGTAGGAAGCAATGATTGGAATATATTTGCCATAATCCCGGGTTGTGAGGAAGGACCAACGCCTACACCTCCGGTGCCACCGAAATTACGTTGGGAAATAACAGTTGATGAAGCGGAATACTCACCAGGAGATTACGTGCATCTTACTCTGCGATTTACAAATGAAGGGGAAGGTCCTGTTTTAATAACTAATCCAATTACTACTACGTTTGTCGCACCCGATGGCTCAATAGTATTGGAAGAAGATTTGAGCTACTCAATATCAGTAACGCTGGGAAAAGGAGTTCAATGGAGTTTTGGGACTTCTTATAAGCTTCCAGCCGATGCGCCTGAAGGGTATTACGATGCAAGAGTAAGCATAAGTGGCGGAAGATACATAAAAACTGTAGAAGATTTGTTTTTCGTTACGGCTTAGGGTAGTAAATAAAAATGGGTGGTCATCCAATCGAATATCGGCGTTGGCAAACCATTCATTGACTGACTATGTAACACGATCACATAAAACCCAATGCCCTCTTCCAATTTCAACCATCTCTGGCTCTTTTTTACAACAAATTTCCGCAGCAAAAGGGCATCTTGGATAAAACACGCAGCCCGCATCTTTTATGTCTTCGTAAATTAATTGGTCTTCTAATGATGCAGGCGAAATCAGTGTATTTGTGTATGGATGTTTTGCATCGTCAAATATCTCGTTTACAATGCCGATTTCAACAATCTTTCCGCGATACATTACCGCTATTCTGTCACTCATGTGGCGCACAACTTCGAGGTCATGCGAGATGAAGAGAAGTGTCAGGTCAAATTTCCTCTTCAAATCCTGCATTAAGTTCAGTATCTGTGCCTGAACTGAGACATCCAAAGAAGATGTTGGCT
The DNA here is from genome assembly GCA_003661125.1 of Methanosarcinales archaeon. GTDB lineage: Archaea > Halobacteriota > Syntropharchaeia > Alkanophagales > Methanospirareceae > QMVO01. The sequence continues at coordinate 2,150 of QMVO01000132.1, read as the reverse complement.
CATCAGCGATAATGAAATCTGGATTTACCGCAAGAACTCTCGCGAGTGCAACCCTCTGGTTCTGCCCGCCACTGAGCTGGTAAGGATAGCGATTTACATGTTCTGGATTTAACCCTACGGTTTCTATCAATTCAGAAACCTTTTCTTTAATCTCTACCTTATTCAAACCACCCCGCAGCTTTAAAGGCTCTGCAATACTATCTTCTATTTTCATTCTTGGATTGAGCGAAGCGTCAGGGTCCTGGAATATCATTTGCATTCGAGGTCTGATCCTTCTCAGTTCCTTCTTTTTTAAATGTACCAGATCGATGCCATCAAAAATGATTTTTCCTCCTGTTGGTTCAATCAGCCGTAAGAGCGATTTGCCAATGGTTGTCTTCCCGCATCCACTCTCCCCAACAAGCCCTAATGTCTCTCCTTGTTCAATCTGGAATGATACACCATTCACAGCTTTTATATGTCGTTTTCTCAGTATTCCTGTTGAAAAATATTTTTTCAGCGCTTCCACTTCGATCATGTATAGAGCAAACACCTCGCAAAATGTCCATTTTCTATTTCCACCAGTTCCGGATGGTCTATCTTGCATTTTGCACTCGCTTGGTCACATCTTGGATGAAACCGGCATCCGGTTGGGAGATCAATCAAAGAAGGACTTATGCCTCTTATCTGTTTCAATCCTCTGCTTGGAAGCGAATTAAGAAATCCTCTCGTGTACGGATGAAACGGGTTTTTGAATATATCCTCAGTTTTTGCGTATTCAACAAGTTCTCCTGCATACATCACGGCGATATTATCACAAATCTCTGCTGCAACTCCTAAATCATGTGTTATAAATAGCATTGACTTTCGCCTTGACACTTCTTTCATCAGTTTCACTATCTGCACTTTTATCGTAACGTCCAAACCCTTTGTTGGCTCGTCTGCGATAATCAGAGAAGGGTTGCATGCAAGACCCATAGCAATCATTACCCTTTCTTTCATTCCACCGCTGAATTGATGTGGATACTCATTTGCCCTTTTCTCTGGCGAAGGTATTTTCACAGATTCGAGCATTTCGATTGCTTTTTCTTTTGCCGCTCTTTTATCCAAGCCTTGATGCAACTGAATCGCTTCTGCTATCTGGTCACCTACTTTCAAAACGGGATTCAAGGATGTTGTTGGGTTCTGGAGTATCATGGCGATTTCCTTTCCCCTTATCTTCCTCATCTCTTCTTCGCTTAGTCTTAAAAGTTCCTTGCCCTTATACACGATTTCACCCTCGATCTTTGTGGATGGCTGAAGCAGGCGTATTATTGAAAGCCCAAGCACCGTTTTTCCACACCCTGTTTCACCTATTAGCCCTAATCTTTCGGCATTCGCTATTTTGAGGTCAACGGTATTTACTGCTTTTACCACACCGTCTTGCGTTGGGAAGAGGACTTTCAAGTGGGTTATGGTTAATAGGGACATAAGTGAAACTTTATGTTATTTTTATAAAAGTTTGTATTTGCTCAATTTACTATTCCAAGGACTTAATTTCTTATATATAGAAATAGCCGTATAAAAAATTAGTGATGCAAGCAGGAATACCAAAACTTATGCTCGGAACCTCTCCGTTCATTGGCGCTGCACAGTTTGGTAGAAAAGCCTACGGCTATCGGAAATTATTCTTTCATAACGAAAGCAATATGAAGCGGTTATTTATAAAATCGGCAACTCTTGGCGTCAAAGCAGTTCAACTCATCGTTTATGAACCATTAGTGAATGCGTTGAGAGAGGCAGAAAAAGAAATAGGGGAGCACTTCTTTATAGCCGCGACTATAATGGGCGGCAGGAAATTCGAGCACGATTTAAACCTGATAAAGCCTTTGCAGCCTGAAATTATTGCACTGCATGCACTCTTCTGCGATGCTCTTGAGGACATGATAGTAGGATGGATGTATTTGTATAGCTACCCTTTATTTTAAAACTTTCCATGCGATATTCTTGCAATAATGGTTAGGGTGGTAATCCATCAGCGCAACATTTGGAGTGGAAGCAGGAGTATTTAAATATAGCATCCGTATTACTTTTTTGATGGCGGAAAATCTGAGTGGGGGTGTGGGGATACCAGTAATGGCATGCGATTATCTAAGCCTGACGCTCAGGATAAATGAGCTGGAGGAAATAGT
>QMVO01000131.1 GCA_003661125.1 Methanosarcinales archaeon | reverse complement strand
GTGAATATGCGAGGAGTTTCTTTCTCTTCTATCTCTTTTTCTGTTTCTTTTTCTACATGCTCTTCCCTTTCGCTTTTTTTCAAGTGCAAGAAATCAGTTAATGTAATTCCCTTCCTCGGCTTATTCATTCCTGCTCCTCCAACCTCTTCACATACACATCCTCATAAATAGGTCCCTTAGGCGTAAGCGTGCTGTGTTTTAATTTTAGCTCATCCACGCGCATCTCCCCCACCTCTACCTCTCTCAATTCTGCTATCTTTTTTAACAGCCGCCCTATTTCGTCACTTGATCCTGCTCTTGACCCTTTTTTCACCCTGAACAACGTAACATGTGAACTGAACCGTTTTTCAAGCGGGAATCCCAATGCATGCATCTTCGATTCCACTTCCCTTTGCAACGCCTTCAACTCTTCCACGCCCTTTTCCATACCTACCCAAACAACCCTTATGTTTCTTACTTTTTCCGGCGAAGCCTCTGGAAAGAATCCCACACCTTTTAACACAATATCAAATGGCTTTTGACTTATCCCTTCTAATGCTCTTTTAACCCCTTCTACTCGATCTTTGGGAACATCACCCAAAAATTTTACCGTTTGATGCGCCTGCCGCGGGTTCACGAATTTTAATTTCACGTTTTCAACTATCCCCAAATCAAAAAAGTGCTGTTGTATATCCTTTATCTTCGCTCTTATCCCCTCAGACAGGTCCACTGCGATAAACGTTCTCATAACACTTTTTATTTATTTAGGAAATGTTTTAATTTTAGCATCCTTGAAAGTGTGCATTGCCGTTTCTCATCCTCACGCTCTTGATACGTCCTTATTGCGCGGAGAAGGTCTATTCGCCTGAATTCGGGCCAGAAAGGAGCGCAGAAATAAGCTGCACATTCGTTCCCCAACGCTTGCCAGGGCACGAAATTACTCACTCTCTGTTCCCCCCCGGTCCTTATTAACAAATCTACACTCGTTTTCGCTCCAGAAGAAGAATCCGAAGATCCATTTTCTATCTCGCTTATATACAAATGCTTTGATATCGTCTCTTCATTTATGTCCTCTACGGATAGCAAGCCTCTTTTTACCATTTTTGCTATTATGTACACCGAATCAACTATCTCCATCTTACCACTATACGCTACCGCAATGAACAACCTGAATTTGTTATAATACTTGGTTGCGTGTTCAGCTTTTTTTATTGCTTCATTTACTGATTCTGGCAGCAAATTGATATTTCCTATCGCTTTCACCCGTACCCTGCGCTTATGGACTCTTTCATCCCGGCTTATCTTCTCAAACTCCTTCCGCATCAGTGCAAATAAATGCTCTTTCTCTTCATCCGTCCTGTAAAAGTTTTCAATAGAAAAAGCATAAATCGTAAGTTGTTTCACTCCTATATCAAAGCACCACTCTATCACCTCCTCCGTTATCTCCGCTCCATATAGATATCCCTCTTTCGTTGAAACCCCTATCTTCTCCGCATATCTTCTATTCCCGTCCATGATTATTGCTACATGCTCGGGCAGGGGCTTCTCCAATATCTCTGCCTCCAGTAATTCCTCGTATTCTCTATAAACCTTATCCCTCAACCAACTGCGTATTCCCACTGCTTTATGCAGTGCAAAGAACTTCATTCCGTTATTTTTAATCATTGTCGTCATTTCAATGTCTCTTCTTTATCAGCTTCCGAAGTCCATCACCTTCGCTTTCATCCCAGACAGCTCTACAAGCGTTGCACACCCGGGAACAGGATTTATATCTCTCTTTTTCTGATACGGTGTTTGTGCTTGCCACGTTCCGGAATTTATAAGTAGTACATTCCGATACTTAGAAATGCCAACGGTATGGGCATGCCCGCAGTGGAGTATATCGGGAACAGGGTCAATTACTCCATAATCGTTCCCGTCAGGAACAATAGAGACAATGTTTCCGTATATTGGTGCAACGTGCCGCCGCCTAAGCATCTCAGCCATTATTTCCTCGGGTTTTGAATAATTCAGCCGCGATATGGTGTTAACAAAATCATCGTATGATTGTCCATGATATATCAAGACAAGCCTGCCGCCAATCTTTATGTATGCGGGATTGCTCACAAAATACGTATTATCGGGGAAGAGCTTCCTGACGTCCTCTGGTAAATGGGGTTGCGGCTCTGCATTCCGAACGGCGTCATGGTTTCCAGGTGCTACCACCAGGTGTATATGAGAAGGAAAATCGTGAAAATATCTCGCCGCTGTTTTATATTGCTCTTCTATATCCATAATTGACAACTCTTCCTCCTGACCTGGATATACGCCAATTCCATCCACAATATCACCAGCAACAATCAGATATTCAATTCCCATATTTTGGGCTTCATCTTTCAACCACTGCACGAAACTACCCCATGCGTCTTCTAAAAACGTGTTGCTTCCTACATGCATATCTGAGATGAACACCGCATATAGGGGTCTTTGCGTCTCATCCCCTTCTTCTTTCTCCTTAGAACTACAATCATAATCGAGGTTGGAGTTGAATGAAAGCGGTAATGGTGATTGTGAAGTTGAAGAGGGGAAAGGCACATCAGGATGGATTACCCTATTTGCAAACAAAAACCCTCCGTCAGATAAAGAACCTGTAACGCCTATTATCTCATCAGGTATTATCTCCTCTTGATGTTGCAAGATGATCATGAGATGCCCGGTAGGGTCTTCCAATTCTACGCGGAGATTCCCTCTTGCCGTTTTGTTTATCGAAGAGACCATTCCCACCACCGATACCTCCTCGCTTCTCCTGCCACTTTTTATAAACCTTATCTGCCCGCAGTTCATCCTCTGTTTTATTATCTTGCTTAGTCTTTCATATCGATCTAGGAAATGCGGTAAGAAATTTTTGTGGTCCACACCCCTTCGGTTATCCGTGAACGACTTGATTATAGCTGGAGCAGGTACGGGTGCTTGTGAATATTTGGAGCCGATGCGGCTATTTTTGAGATACGCGTCTATATGCCCGGTGGAAATCACCAAAATCGAGGGGTCTAACGAATCAGTTATGCCTTTCACCATTTCGCTTACCTCAAGGCGACTTTCGGCTTCTGATTGACTCAATAGTTCAATCGCTTCTGGCTGGAGTTGAAATCCCAAATCGGCAAACCTTTTTACTATCTCTATCCCACTCTTTTTGCCATTTCTCACAGCCATTCCTTTACCTTCGCTTCTAAATATTGCTTTGGCATTGCACCTTGTATGACGTCCACAGGTTCGCCATTTTTAAAGATGAACAACGTGGGTATAGCCATTATCGCAAAATCAGTAGCTATTCGCGGGTTCTCGTCCACGTTTAGTTTTCCAAATACGACTTTACCGGCGTATTCCTTCGACAATTCTTCTATTACCGGTGCAATCATTCTGCAAGGACCACACCAGGGAGCCCAGCAATCCACGACGACCAGAGGATATTTTCTTATCGTCTCTACAAAGCTGTTATCATCTATTGTCACCGGATGATCTATTACCTCGGCTTTCTTCTTCTCTCCTTCTTTCATTGCTTTCATCTCTGCTTCCATTTCTCGCATCTTTCGCTCCTTTATTCTCTCTATCTCTTCATCTGTATAACTTACACGATTTTCCCCTCTTTCTTCTCTCATATCTCTTCCTCGGTATTTGTTGATTTTTAGGTTTAGTGTGTATATGTATAATGAATTTGATAAAACTTGTACCCAATAAATAAAAAAGTTGAAAGTTTTTCTGTACCGTATTGTGGTTGCCTCTAAACGGTCATTGCCATCTTCATGAAAGGCATACCGCCGGGACCGTGCAATACGGCGAGGTTTGTAGCCCTTCGTTTGCGATAGTATTCACCCCTCGCTTTTTGGCGCGGTTACACTACTCTTCGAAAAGGGCATATTTATCCAATGTTTTTATTATATATATATTTTTCAGACCGATTCTGGGCGTGGTTTATGAAGAGGCACAGAAAAGGATTTTTCCACTGAAGGTCGGTGAATAGCATTGTAAGAGCAAAAGGGAATTATACGGAGATCAGGCGTGGCGTAGTGGATGCCACATCTCTTAACCCTTTCCAAATCGAAATTATAGGCGTCCTGGAAGTGCATCGCACCGATAAAAAGCGCTTTTCGATGAAACTCCGCAAGCGCTTCTCGATTCCCTATTCCCAGTATACTTGATAGTGAAGTCACAGAATCAATACCCTCTGGTGCCTTGTCTTTATCTATAAATCTCTTTAACGCTGATGCCAATCCTGTTATTGCCCTTATTTTACCAATCCGGGATTTATTTATCTCGTCCGCAGCATCCAGCAGGAACTCCATGAAACCCTCAACGTCTATGAATTCTGTTATCGGTATAAACCTTCCGTTCTCTACAAACACATACGTTGCGGCGCCGCAATGCGGATGCACCGTGAATTCCAACTGCGGCACTTTCTTCCACGCTTCTACAAAATAAGAGATAGGCAGAACAAAAGGTACGGGATAAAAACTCTCTTTGGGTATTTCACCCTCTGTTTGCTCTTCCAGCGCGTTTATAAAATCAGGAATGGTAATTCTCCCTTTTTTTCTCTCTGATTCATCTACTCTTCCTTCAAAAGCGATGGGTTGCGCATTCACACCCTTAACAATATCCAGGTTCTCGGCGGCAAAACGTACAATATCCCCCATCTGCGCATCATTCACACCGCGCATAAGCGTAGGAACAAGCACCACACTTTTTAATCCCCCCCTTCGGCAGCTCTCTATCGCCTTTAACTTTGTTTTTAACGCGGGTATCCCTCTTAATTTCTTATATGGCTCTTCAGTCATACCATCGAACTGCAAATACACCGTATGCAAACCTGCTTCTTTTAAACGACTACAAAACTCCTCGCTTTTTGCCAACGCTATTCCATTCGTTGCCACTTGAATATGCGAAAAGCCGAGGCTCCGTGCCATTTTCACTATATCCACAAAACCTTCCCGTATTGTTGGTTCACCACCCGCGAACTGCACCGCGGGGCATGAAGGCGTTTCACTCCTCAGTAATACCATCATTTCCCTCAACTGTTCCATCGTTGGCTCATAGAGGTAACCTGTGACGGCAGCATTTGCAAAGCATGTAGGGCAGTGCTGGTTGCACCTGTTCGTGAGGTCTATGAGTGCGAGCGCGGTTGAACTTTTATGCTCTGGGCAAAGACCACAATCAAAAGGGCAGCCTTTATCAGTTTTTGTGAGCGTGATTCCTGCCTTACCATCGTATCGCCACTTTGAGAATTTGTGATATAGTGAGGCGTCCGACCAGTAAACGTCATCGAAATCACCATGCTGCTCACATTTCTTCTTTATCAGTATCCTATCATCGGCTTCGTACACTTCTGCGTCTATCACTCTGAGACATTCCGGGCATAATGATTTCGTTTTCATTTCCGATTAGTGCTGTCCCTCCACCGTAGTGGTATATAAAAGGAGGATGAATTGTTATATATAAAGTTAACTAAAATAAAAATAAATTTTAATTAGAGAGTATGAAAGCGAAAGTCCTTTCCGATGTTTACGATAATGAAGATTCTTTTTAAATTGCTAAAGAGATTATGAAGAAGAGATGAAGGAGGAGATGTTAAGCGCAAAAGAGGTCGTAGAAGGGATAAAG
>QMVO01000130.1 GCA_003661125.1 Methanosarcinales archaeon | reverse complement strand
CGATATAATTTCTTTTTGCCATGATTGATTTATACTATGAATGAATTACTATATAAAACTTTCATAGGTATGCATTCTTTTTACCATCAAAAGTTTTGGCTACATCATGATAATCTGTAAAAATCTATACCGGCATCGTCAAGCTCACAACCTCTTTATCGCACCATCCATAATAGAGCTACGCGAAAAATCCCCACCAGCTTATCATCTTCCATTACGAGTAATCTACCAATATCCTCCTCTGTCATCTTCTCCACCGCTTCAATAACACTATCTCCCGAACTGACACAAACTAAGCGTGTGCTCATCCTCTCTTTAACACGAATTCTATTCCAGTCTTCTCTTTTCACTCGAAATAAATCTTTATACGAAATAACTCCAGCAATTTTATTCTCTTTATTTACTACCGGATAGCCCGGATGGTGGTATTCGCTAATCAAGGAATATAACTGCTCAAGAGTCGCATCTTCATTAATCGTGATAACATTTGTTTCCATAATGTCACCCACGGTCATACCCTGAAGTTGCTCGTTTAGAAGTTTCCTGAATTTTCTATTCATTCCCATTTTTTCCTCTCCCTTTTTGTAACCACAAGATTACACAGATTTTCACGAGAATCTTGGCTTCATTTTCTTGTGTTAATCTTGTGAAATCCGTGGTTTTTTCATTTTTTCCGCTCCAGCAACACCAGAACTGCAGGCACCACCGTTAACGCCGCAATTGCACAGAACACCACACCCGTTGCCATCATCGTCCCCATATCTGCCATTGCCGGCAATTTACCAAGCGAAAGGCATTTGAACCCTATTACCGCCGCTAAGGTCGTTATCGTCATTGGATAGAATACGTTCTTTAATGTATCAACCATTGCATCCTCTCGTTTTTGCGTTCGTAGCTCAAATCTGAACCGTTTTGTAACTTGAATACCGAAATCTATCCCGATGCCCATTATCATCGCCATCACACCGGATGTAGAGGGTGTTACTTCGAACCCAGCCAGAACAAGCGTGCCAAACGCCCATATAACGCCAAAAACAATTGTTAACAAAGGAATAAGCCCGTATTTTATCGAGGCAAATACAATTATCAGAATAAGTATAATTAAAGCGAAGCTGACGAGAGAAGTTTTTTGCATCGTTGATTGCGAAAGTTCTATCATCACTGCATCTACCACCGGGTCGCCAGTAAAATCAACCGACACACCCTGCGGTTTATCTATATTTGTCACCTCTCTCAGTTCTTCAACTACCTCCTCTGCATTTACATCTGCTAACAAGTTCAATCTCACCACCGTCATAGAATAATCGTCGCTGATATAATTGCTTATCCTCTGCTCTGCTACTTCGTTATTTCTCAACAGCGACTTTACACTTCGCAACGAGCTGGGTATTCTACCGCCATTCGCTTCTTTTATCACATCAGCAGCACTTTCCGCATCTACGACACCATAAACAAGCTTCGACCTCTCAGTGAGTGAATCGACATATCTCAAAACCTCCGGGTCGCGGACATCCCGTATCTCATCAGATTTTGCATATCTCGGCTCGGTCTCCACGACAATAGTTGAAGTGACAAAACTACCCGCAAATTGGTCTGCTATTAGCTCAAATGTATCTATCACTTCTATATCCTCGGGGAGCCAATCTTCGTAGCTCTCCGCTGCTTCTCCCATTAAAGTTGTTTGATAACCCGTGAAAATGGTAAATATGACAAATATAGCCAAAACCACGAGTGCATGATGCGATACGAACCGCGCATACTTCTCTAAAGGTCCTTTTCCCAATTTACTTAACTTATCTCGCATTTATCTCTTCTCACCTACCCATTTTCGCAGCCCTTCGGCTAATTTCCGCGCTTCTATACGCTCTTCAAACACGATAAAGCATGGGTTTACTACTGAGGCAGCTAACCAGCAGAAAATTATACCCATTGCCAGCGTTTGCCCTAAGTGCTGAATCATTGGCATCACGGAAAGCGTCAAAGCGAAGAAAGCTGCGGTTGTAGTCGCCGCGGAGCCAAACGTTGATGCTCCTATATTGGTTACCGCAATTCTCAATGCATCTCTCGTTGTACTGCCATGACTTCTCTCTTCATAATACCTCGATACCATGAATATCCCGTACTCGACGCCTAAACCGATGATAACCGCACCTATCATCACCGTGCTGATGGATACAGGTATGCCGAGGAAGCCCATTGTCCCGAAAGTCCAGGTAATACCAAAAACCAGAGGCAGGAATACGAGAAAGCCTTTTGTGAACGACCGCTCCAGCAATGCCAGTAATCCAAAAATGATTGCCGCCGCTACAAGCGTAGTGAAAACCATGTCCTCACGCATCAATCTCAGCAGCTCTATTATTAGCGGTGCTATTCCCGTTATCTTATATTCTACTCCTGGTGGTTTCGTAATCGCTTCTATATTCTTTCTTATTAGTTCTGTTGTTTCTTCCACCTTATCTTCGCTTAAGCCTGCTATCGGGCTGGCATAGACGAGCATGATACTGTAGTCGTCATTGAATAAACTCTTAGAACCTGGAACAGAAGCTAAAACACGCTTCACTCCTTCTATATCCTCAGGGACTCCCTGTGAGAAGAAAGGTGCGACCGACTGTATCTTTTCGATGGAAGGTTCCGATTCGAGCCGTTTGTGCAGTTCAATGACCGATTTAATCACCCTCGGGTCTCTTACATCATAGGGTATGTTCTTTGCTCCCGTTTCCTCGTTCAGGCAAACTGCAATAATTACGTATTCCTCGCCCCTGAACTTACTCGCTATCTTATCCTGTAAAACGAAAACAGGCAAATCCTGCGGCATCTCCTTCTCTATGTTGCCCTGGAAATGCAAGTTCGTTGCTCCATAACCCCAAAACAGCGTTAGTATCACCGCCGTCAATATTATCTGCTTATAATACCGGCATTGAAACGCTGCCAATTTTGTTAATGCACTTTCTATGCCTATCTTCTCTTTCAGCATATCTCGTTAGAAAACTCTCTTCCTTCTCAAAAGCAGAACCACGAACAGAAGAAGCAAGGCGAATCCCGCTTCAAATCCGGGAACCGAAAATCTGCTTGATGAACTCGAGGATGTCACTTCCAGCTGGATTTGCTTGTCAAATACATATACATTGTCATCGCCTAAGTCGCGGTCTCCAGTGCATCGTATCTCTATACCCTGCGGGTATGTCTTCGGCAGGGCGTCTCTGTCCACATCGAACTGTAGTATGCCTACACCCTTTTCTCCTCTTTTAAGGTTGCCCAGATAATCACTCTTCACATCGTAATCGAAGGGCACGTCCGCCTCGCCCGTAATCCGCACGCTAACCGATTCCGCTTCCTCCGAACCCACATTCTGCACCTTCACGTGCAGTTTCACACCCTTATCACCTGCGCTTATCTTCGCAGGTTCGGTATAGTAGGAAACAATTTCAAATTCCGGTTTCGGCTCCACCAGTATGCTTATCTCTCGCATCACCTCGTATTCACCGCCCTTTGTATCCTTATATCGTATCTGCAATGGTATGCTGTATGTATTCGATTCTACATTGTCAGCGATGTCAATATGGAATATCGCCTCGCCTTTTTCACCTGAATTCAACCTGCCTATGTATGAGCGGTCTGTTCCAGACCACGAAGGTTTGAATTTATCCCCGCAAATTAATATCGCTTCGATATCTTTCGCCGCCGCTTCTCCACTGTTCTCTATAAATGCTCTTAGTTCAACGTCCTCATCTCCTGGTCTTATGTCCGTGGGGTCAGTGCTTATATCTCCAATGTTTATCACTCCTTTTCCTATTACGTTGAAATATATCCCTAATTCTATCGGTCCTTTAGGCTCAGTTATATAGCCCTTTATAGGATCAAAATAATATTCATTCCACGAGCAGATAATGGGTATGGAATAAACGCCATTAGGCGCTTCTTCTTTTACATGAACCCTTATTTCCACTTCCTTCTCGCACCATGAATTCAACGTATTCATTTGGACTACCTTAGGTCCCACGGGCGATACGATTTCCGTGCCTTCTAATGCCAATCTAATATCTCTTGCATCTCGCCCACCATTGTTTTTTACCGTCAAAACAACATCTCTTGTATCACCGGGATGTAAGTCAGTATGCTTTACATCTGTTATCGAAACAGAAGAGAAAGCCGCATCTGCCGATGGTATAAACGACGGCACAGGCGAAAACATCATAAAAAATACCATACTGAGGACGCATAACGAAACCAACTTTCTTCTTTTTCCTTTATCCTTTTTACTCATTTCTTCCTCCCACCTTTCCTTTATAGCATTATCTTCATCGAAATTCTCTTTGCTACTTCTTCTACGTTCTCCACCTCTACGTCCACGGGCATCGTATTTAGCTCGTCCATTATTCTGGAGAAGAGGAGAACAGCGAGGTTCAATTTCCTGTATTCGTGTAACACCGCAGTAAAATTCTCCTTCACTTTTGCATCCCTGACCTTATCCCGACTCGTGGAGAGCAATTCAATTATCGGCTTTATATTCTCGGCGAGAAATCGCTTCAACAACTCACCAAAACTATTGGTTAAAGTGGTATTAACCGAATAGCGGATTTCTCTTCCCTCTCTCTTCACTCTAATCATCGGTCCGTTTTTCAATTTCCCCAAGCTTCGGCTGACCAATCCACGGCTGTAGCCCGTGCCCTCTTCTATCTCGCGCTGCGTCACGGGGCAAGACTTGAAGAGTAAGAAGCCCCAAACACGCCCCACTGATTCCCCTATACCCCATTGCTTCCCTATTTTCGCTAATGAATCTAACACTTCTCGCATCACTTCGCTCATCTTTTCTTCACCCTCTATCTTTTACTTTTTACTGAAATATAAATTTAGTATATAAAGCTTCCGACAAAATGTTGTTGTCACTTAGCTATTCAATCACTAAGTTTTTAACGCCCTGTAATAATCCAGAGCACCGGAAATAGCCTTCTTTATGAGAAAGAACCTTCGGTTTAGCAGTCCCGAGAGCACATAGCGCGGTCTCAAGTAGAAGCTGATATAAGCCCGGTTGAATAGTTTCCTCAATTGCTCTGCCGAAATCCCAGGAATGTTCATTATTGGCTCTACTGTTGTATATCTTCTCCAGTCCTTCGTTATTAACAGCCCCTTCTCCTTCGCAAGTGCAAAGAGCCTCGTACCCGGATACGGTGTGCATATTGTGAATTGTGCGTAAGTGGGATTTAACTTTTCCGCAAACTTTATCGTATCTTTTATCATCCTTGCCGTCTCGCCCGGAACACCGATAATGAAGGAAGTGAGAACATTCAAACCCGCTCTTTTCACGCTCCCCACAGCTTTACTCACACGCTCCAATGTAGTGCTCTTGCCAATGAAGTCCAGAACCTTCTGCGAGCCCGATTCCGCTCCGATGTAAACATCGTGACAGCCAGCCCTTTTTAGCTTCTCTGCTAACTCGCGGTTTATTGTGTTTGCGTGTGCAGAACAACTCCAGGTGACATCCATTCCCCCACCATCCCCTCTTTTATCAGCAAATCGCATATCCTCTCCGCTCTTCTCTTGCTCAGCGTGAAGGTGTCATCCATGAATTCTATCTCTTTGACACCGAATTCTGTATTGAGCATTCTCAACTCCTCTATTACATTCTCCGCAGACCTCGCTCGCCATATCTTACCGCAAAGCGTAGAAGAAGCGCAGAAGATACAGTTGAATGG
>QMVO01000129.1 GCA_003661125.1 Methanosarcinales archaeon | reverse complement strand
CTCACAATCCGTAAAAAATAGATTTGAAATGTTCGACACGCTTATTTTCCAGATTCACGTCCTTGAAATCATCTATATGCTTAATGTCCTTCCCCCTGAGTTCCGGATTATTTGAAACTAACCGCGAATATTTCTCATAGGCGACGTTAAAATTAGAAAGCCTGTTAAAAGGTGATGAATTGACAATAAAAGAGTTCCAGAAGTCCTGGATTATGGGGACGTCACCGCACTTTATAAAGTTTGTGAAGTCCTCGACCTCCGGCAGCAATGCGTCTGCTTCCCGGTTATTACTCAACGCGTTCCAACACCGTTTCCAGAGGCACAGAATGCGATTGCACCCCTGCTACTTCATAAGCACCCGCACCCATTGCCAGAGCGATAAGCTGAGCGTAATTCACAACAGGCAGACCAATTTCCACGCCATATTCCTTTTCAATGAGCTCCTGGTTCCTATCCAAGGTCATCTGACACCCCGGGCAAGCCACGAGAACAAAATCCGCTCCTGCCTCTTTCGCAGATAGAAGCTTTCTTTGTGTAATTTCTCTCGTAAGGTATCTTCGTTCTTGCTCTATTGTATGCCCAAAGCCCATTCCACAACATAAGCTCTTTTCCGCATACTCAACAGGCTCTGCTTCAGTAACCGAAACAAGCTCATCCAGTAAATTCGGTATCGCTGATTTTCTGAACATCCTCGTATAATGGCAGCCATTGTGCGTTGCAACTCTTAGACCGGCAAGGCTATGCTTGCTACGCTTTATTTCCTCTTTTATCCTGTCTCTTTGCGCCCATAGTATTTCTGAAACGTGGGCTATATTGACCCCACCTTTGTATTTCCTGTTCACGGTGCTCAATATTTCTTCATTTACCTGCCGCCCGATTCCACTCTTCAAAATCCCCGCTGACGCCATAAGCATGCCGTAACTTGTTTGACATACCGGCGCCACATTTGGATACCCTGCTTCTTCTGCCAGTGCGAAATTCCTTGCATTTACCGCAAGCATTGTGGAAAACGGTATTTTATCACCGTAATAAGCAAAGCCCGTGCATGTTGAGTGTCTGGGATCATCTATATAGTTAATGCCAAGCCGGTCAAAAATATATTTTATACTCGCAGTAATACCGGGATAGTGTGCGTCACCGATACAACTGTGGAACAAATAGATTTTATCCTCAGGAATCCTTTTCTTTACTTCTTCGATTTCTCCTTCCTTTTTAAATTTTTTATATTTCGTTCTATCTACAATTTCCCTAATCTCATCAAGCGATTTTTGAGGTATTTCGCGGTAAAGCCCGTCAAGTCCTAACTCCGACCGCGTCTTCTTCATATTATTATGTATCTTTTCCCATGAAGAGCCCCATTCTGGGAACTTATCTGGTGTATGTGTATCAAGGGTCACACATAAACCTTTCTCGTAAAGCGAATTGCAATGTAGCTCTTCCCGACATTTTAACCTCTCATTCTCGTTTTCCTTTAAAAATTTTATTATGTCCGCAACACAATTACCTTTTCTGCATGCGTATTCACAGGCATGGCAGGAAAAGCACTTTTCTAAGGGATAATCCACTATATCTCCCCCTGTGATAAGACACTCCACTAATCTTCTCGGATTGTATCTCTTATCTATTGAAGCAGCAGTGCATATCGAAGTGCACGCACCACATTGAACGCAAGAATAAAAATTGTAGACCCGAGGGTCTCTAAGTAGCCAGCGTACCCTGAGTTTTTTCAGATTTTCTTCCCGCAGCCTCTTTTTCACATGTCCGCCTGCGAGGATTGGAACTTCTTTTATACACTGTGCTTTTATCATTCTCTCCGTCTTCTCGCACTCGGAAAATATACGATCAAACATTTTTTTGTACATAAATGTCCTTTTTTAATCTTACCATTTTAAAATTTTTCTATTTTTGTCTATTAAATTACCTTATTGTATAGGAAACCAACGAAAATTATAAATAAAGAGAAACTCTTTATATAAGACATGGGCATCGTTGACGACATAGTAACTGAAATCTTCATGCATAATAAAGAATTGCCTCCATTATTGGCAAAAACCATCAAACAGAAACTTGGCGTTAGCATAGGAGAATTCAGTGAAAAGTCAGGGATACCGGCAAGCACGCTTTACAAAATCCTTTCCGGCGAGCGCGACCCGAACCTGCGCACCCTTAGAAGGATAATAAACACGATGGATGAGATAGAAAGGGGGCATGCGAAAAAGAAGAAGAAATTTATCGCTATGATTTGCTCTCGAGGCTGTTTGGAGGCGTTGGAAAAAACCACAATAAAGGCAGGAAAAGAGACCTTTGACATCAAAGAATATTCAGTTGCGAGCATCGAAGAAGCAATAATAGGGGCGATAAAAGCGGAAAGAGATGGTGCTTCTGCACTTGTGTGTGCTCCCATCGTCAGTTCTACAGTTGAAAAAGTAGTCAATATTCCGGTAGCAACGATAAGACCGAGTTCGAGTGTAGCAAGGGCTGTTGAACTGGCAGCGAAGAAAGCAAGTTAAATTAAACACTTCTTTAATTAAAATAGGAAGGTAGGAGGAAGAGATGAAAAAAGAGCTGATGGAAATACTCGCCTGTCCAATGTGCAAGGGCGATTTGGAATTGAGTATAGAAGAAGAGGATGAAAAAGGAGAGGTAATAATTGGAAGTTTATATTGCGGGAAATGCGACCAACGGTATCCCATAGAGGAAGGTATTCCCAATCTATTACCCCCTGAGCTGAGACAGGAGTCTAAGTAAATCCGCCGCAGGCAATCAGGACAGAAAGAGGAAATGGAAAGGATACAGCAAAGGATATTCCTGAGTAGAAATAGTTTAAATTCGATAGAATTTGAACATGAGGTGTTGAGAATCCCACTGAGAGCAGGGGAGGAGACGAGCTTCGAGATGTTTGTAATCAATCATGGAGAGCCAACGCATGTGCATTTCTCACTTAGCGAAGAGATAAAAGACAAGGTGATGGTATTACAGGATAAGATATATGTAATAGACAAAGAAAAGGTAGCAGCAATTGTTAAACTGCCAAAGAGCTACGCCGGTGCGGTGGCTGAGTTGGGCGCCGGAGAAATATTCATCAGTACCGGATATGGAGCGACAAAGAAGAGTTTTTCCCTGGATATAGTAGAGGCAGAGGAAGAAAGAATAGCGGGAGAGAGGATAGAGGGGAAATTGGAGGAAAAGGAGATAGAGAAGAGAGAAGTTACTGTATCCCCAGAAAGACTGGCTCTTTTAAGACGCTTGGAAGTATCAACGGTGGCATTGGCTTTACTTTTGCTTTTTGTCTTTGTGGTCTTCACTTTTCCTGTGCATTCCTTTATTTTTGCTTTAATCGCCTCTATGATCTTTATTTTTATCGTCCTTTATAATTTGTAAAGTAAAAGAAAAAACGCTAAATTATAAATGAGTGAGAACCAGGGATGAAATATATAGTGGTCACCGGGGGCGTGATGAGCGGACTTGGAAAAGGCATCACAATGGCTTCCATCGGTAGAATACTGAAGAATCATGGATACATGATTGTGCCAATAAAAATTGACCCTTACATAAACATAGATGCTGGCACGATGAATCCTTATCAGCATGGAGAAGTGTATGTTTTGGGCGATGGTGCCGAGGTTGACCTTGATTTAGGTCATTACGAAAGGTTCATGGATGTAGATTTAAGGAGAGAGCATAATATAACCACTGGAGTCGTTTATTCCGCTGTGATAGAGCGAGAAAGGAAAGGTGGATATTTAGGGCAGACAGTGCAAATCATCCCGCATGTGACGAATGAGATAAAGGCACGAATAAGAGGAGTCGCGGAGAGAAGTGGTGCAGACATCTGCCTGGTGGAAGTTGGAGGCACAGTAGGCGATATAGAGAGCATGCCGTTTTTGGAAGCTGTCCGGCAGATGAAATTGGAAGAACGTGGGAGTGACTTCCTTTTTGTTCACGTTACTTTAGTACCGTTCACAACGCAGCGCGAGCAAAAAACGAAGCCTACACAGCACTCTGTGAAGGCGCTCCGTGAATTAGGACTTCAGCCCGATATAATCGTATGTCGAGGCAAAGAAGAGTTAAGAGAGGATGTGAAGGAGAAAATAGCAATGTTCTGTAATGTGAGTCCAGAGGCTGTGATCAGTGCACGGGATACCGAGGACATATACGAGGTGCCGCTATTGCTGGAAAAAGAGGGCATTTTCTCTTATATAATGGAAATGATGCAGTTAGAGCAGTCAAAGGAAGACCATGCTTGGAAGATGATGGTAGAGAGGAGGAAAAAATCGTCTTATGGAAATAAGCTTGTAAGGGTAGCAATAGTGGGGAAGTATGCAGGGTTAGAGGATTCATATTTGAGCATAAAAGAAGCGATAAAGCATGCTGCTACGGCATTGGAATGCAAGGCAGAGACGAAATGGATAGAAGCGGAGGACTTAGAGAAAGAAAGTGATATAGGCTTGTTTTTTAAAGGTATTCGTGGAATACTTGTTCCTGGAGGATTTGGTGTTCGTGGTGCTGAAGGGAAAATAAAGTCAATAAAATATGCGAGAGAGAATAAGATCCCTTTTCTTGGTTTGTGCTTCGGATTCCAATTAGCGGTGATAGAAGCAGCGAGGAACGTTGCAGGGTTAAAAGATGCGAATAGTTCAGAACTTTGTGAAACACCGCATCCAGTAATAGACCTGCTGGAAGAGCAAAGAGAAGTGGTCGAAAAGGGAGGAACAATGCGGCTGGGGGATTACGAGGTGTTCATAAGAAGAGATACGTTAGCAGAGAGGATATACGGGAAAACGAAGATAGCGGAAAGACACCGGCATCGGTATGAGGTAAATCCGGAGTATATAGGGCGGATAGAAAGAGAAGGGCTGATTTTCTCAGGGACTGACAGAAGTGGTACGAGAATGGAGATACTGGAGATTTCTCCAGGTAAACACCCTTTTTTCCTCGCTACACAGTTTCATCCTGAATTCAAGTCGAGACCGAGCAAGCCATCGCCCCCGTTTAAGGCTTTTTTGGAGGCGTGTTTACGTGAACTTTAGTTCTTGCTCTTTTCAATATCAATAAAAATAAAAAGAAGGATTTTTTATTTTATAGTTTTTAAGCCACTCCTTTCATTATTCTTTCAATTTCTGAATAGCGCTTTTACCTGTTTCTGTTAGTTCCGCTTTCTCCACAATTTCTGTTTTATTTTCGCAGGTATTGTTTCTCCTTCTGTTGCAGTGATTGAAACATACCGCCAATCCGCAGTGTCTTCGCAAATCAGCTTAGAAGTTGCAGCATCGTAAATTGCGACATACCAGGATGCGTTGAACGAAATTCCCAAGCTTGGTAACGTCCATGGTAATGAGAAAGTGTTATCAAAGCCCGGTGGCAGCCACAGCGTCTCGATGTTTATTATTGTGAAATACAAGCCAGAGTCAGGGGAGTCAAGCTGCCAACGGAACTTCACGTTCTGCCATTTCTCTGTTGGGTTCGCAATTGTGATGTTTATGAGCATGGTGTCGCCTGCGGTGTATTCGTATTTGTCTGTTGTTATTTCAACGACTGGTGCTGATAGTGCGAAATAATGCTCAAAAGGCTCCATTAGTGGATAGTAGTCTTTATCTGAAGCTATGCCATAAGGAATATCTCCGATTCCATCTCCATCAGTATCGTTTCCAGTGTAATCGCTCCAGTAGTTGCCGAGATAGTTTCTATGAATTGTTTTGTTGTAGATGTAAGTTCTTTCTTCTG
>QMVO01000128.1 GCA_003661125.1 Methanosarcinales archaeon | reverse complement strand
TATTCCTCTCTGGATGCACGAAGGGCTTGCTGAATTTTTGTCGATAGGATGGGATGACAAAGCTGACCTTATCTTAAGAGATCTTACCATAAATAAGGAGTTGCCCAAGTTTGATGATTTGAATGGTTATCTTGCCTATAAGGGTGGGCAGTCTTTTTATTTGTTCCTTGCGGAGAGATATGGTCTGGAGAAGATCGGTGAGCTATGGTCACAGATGAAAGGGAAAAAAGCTGTAAGTCGCGGTATTAAGGCTTCGCTCGGTATGGACGTAGAGGAACTTGAAAGGAAGTGGCAAAGGTGGTTAAAGAGAAGATTCTGGCCAGATTTTGAGAATAGGAGCGATATTGCTGAGGTGGCGAAAGCCTTGACCGACCATGAGGAGTCAAGTAGCTATTATAATGTAAGTCCTGCGATATCTCCAAGTGGGAATATGATTGCTTTCATGTCGGATAGAGACGGATATGCAGATATTTTTCTCATTTCTGCCCTCGATGGGAAAATATTAAAGAAGCTCGTTAAAGGACAGCGAACTCCAGAACTTGAGGAGTTGAAATGGCTTAATCCACGTTTAAGCTGGTCCCCCGATGGAAAGCAGATTGTACTTGCTGCCAAAAGTAAAAATAAAGATGCTCTATTTTTTGTTACTGTAAAGACAGGGAAACACAGAAAAATTTCTTTCAAGGATGTTGAAGAAATATACACAGCTTCATGGAGCCCTGATGGTGACAAAATCGCCTTTATCGGGCTGAAGGATGATAGAACTGATTTGTATGTCTATAATATGAAGACAAAGACGCTTTTCAGATTGACCAACGATCAGTTTCCCGAATTTGAACCGAGCTGGTCCCCCGATGGGAAGAAAATAGTTTTTGTTTCTCAGAGAGGATTTTCAAGTGACTCGGTAAAAACCATTGAAGGAACAGAGGGGCTCGATTTTAACTCTTTTGAGTACCATCAGAAAGATATCTTTGTTTATGATTTTGACTCAGGGAGCATTGAAAGATTGACAGACACACCATGGGACGAGAACTATCCAATATGGGCTAATACCAGAGACGCAATAATCTATACCTCCAATTACAATGGAGTTTCGAATGTTTTTGTTATGGACCTTGATACAAGAGAAACCAAAGCGATAACCAACGTTGTGACGGGTGTATACCAGCTGTCATTATCCAGAGATGATACCAAATTGGCTTTCGCTGGTTATTCGGGTTTCGGGTGGGATGTGTATATTCTTTCAAACCCTCTTGATAGACCCGATGTGAAAGATGAGATAAAACCAACTCAGTTTGCAAGAGAGGAAATAAAGAAATTCGAAAACCCGGAAGGGTATCGTCCTGTCTATAAACCCTATTTTGTGGAAGCCGAGACGACAGAAACGAAGATAGTTCAACAGAACAGATCTTTTTCCCGTTATATTTTTGCTCCAGGATATCAGAACTGGCAGCCCCTTGCTCTTTCATCTGATTCGACAGAGACAAAGAAGGATTCTGCAGAAACAGAAGAAGGGTATAAAATAAAGAAATATAAAACCAAATTTACGCTTGACCTCGTTTATAGCTATGCAGCTTATAGTAATCTATGGGGAGCCCAGGGTACAACCGTCTTTGCACTGAGTGACATTCTGGGTAACCATAGGTTTATAATTGGGACAGAAATGTATATAGATTTTGAAAATAGCGACTATTACATCAGGTACGATTACCTGGGGAAGCGTGCCGATTACTCTTTTATCGTTTTTAATAGCGCCAATTTTTATGCTTCCTATTACTACTTTTTCTACTGGAGGTTGAGAAATTATGGTGCTGATATAAGTATCTCATATCCGATATCGATATACGAAAGGCTGGAATTTGGGACCACTTTCTACAATGTGAAGCAGGAGGCCTTTGAGTATTACTCAGGGAAAAGGCTCTATAGCTACGGACTAAAAACCATTTTGCCGAGGGTTGCATGGGTTTATGACAATTGTCTATGGGGATATTTCTACCCAATAGATGGCTGGCGGGCGAGAATTTCGTATCTTGCCAGTCCGCGGTATTATAAAAGCAGTCTTACTTTTAATACGATAGAGGGAGATATAAGGAGGTATTTTAAGACATCATTTCTTTATTCCTTTGGCCTGAGATTGGCTTTTGGTATCAGTAACGGTAAAAACCCACAACGGTTCTTTGTGGGCGGGGAAATGGGATGGCTTAATGCTCATTTCCGGCGAGACCCTAACTATGGCGATTTGCAGGATTTGTATTTTTCGGAATTTGTTACCCCTTTAAGAGGGGCAAGATATTATGAAAAAGAGGGGACGAGATATTTTCTGTTTAATGCAGAATTCCGATATCCTTTTATAAAATATCTGGCTCTTGGCTGGCCTTTGCCAATGGTTCTTGGGGGGATACAGGGGGTTACGTTTCTTGATGTGGGGTCTGCCTGGGATGGGAACAAATTGCATCTTTTTGGGAGGGATGTTTATAGAGGTTATTATATGGATGATCTTGTTTGTGGAGTTGGATGTGGGATGAGAATGTTTATGGGTTATTTTATGTTAAAGATAGATGTTGCGTGGCGGTACGACATGGACAGGTTTTATAAACCAATGTGGATTTTCTCTCTTGGTACAGATTGGTGAGAAGCTAAAACAGAATGTTTGTGGCTATTAAAAAGTAGATAGAAGTCCCTATTATGTCGCACATAGTTGTTATTAGAGGGGTACTGGCTGTAGCAGGGTCTTTTTTTAATTTTGTGAACAGAAATGGTAGTGACATTCCAAGAATACTACCTATTATCACGTTTATTATCATTGTCATGAGAACTACTATTGATACTTTTATTCCACCACGGGCAATACCAATGAAGAATATCCCGATCCCTGCTGTGAGTCCCAGGGCTGCAGAGATTAAAAGCTCTCTTCCAATAAGCTTTGCCCAGTCACTCAACTTTACATTCCCTATGGCAAGGGCTCTCACCATTAGCGTTGAGCTTTGAGAGCCGGCGTTTCCAGCTGTGGCAATTATTACAGGAAGAAAAGTTACAAGCACGACATACCTGGCTATTGTTCCTTCAAAAAGACTTATTACTCCTCCAGAAAAAATATTCATAAATAGTAACACAAGAAGCCATGGTACTCTGCTTCGATAGAGCCTTTTCAGAGACATTTCCTTTACATTGGCGACGAGATCCTCTTCTTCTGAAAGTCCAACACCACCGATTTTTCGGAAATCCTCTGTACTCTCCTCTTCCATGACATCGATGATGTCATCTACTGTGACTATTCCTAACAGGATGCCTTTTGAGTCTGTGACAGGGAGGGCGATTAGGTTGTATTGTTTCACCAGCTGTACGGCTTTTTCCTGATCTTCGTATGCGGAAATTGAGATATAATGCCCATCCATCAGAGATTCTACTTTATCGTCCGGGTGAGCCAGGATAAATCTCCTGATAGGTATATCATCGAGTAGTTTGCCACTGTCATCCACTACATATACTATGTCGATTGTTTCTGCATCTTTTCCGTTTTTCCTGATGTATTCCATTGCTTCTTTAACAGTCCAGTAAGGTTTGACGGCAATATACTCGGGTGTGATAAGTCGCCCGACACTTTCTTCGGGATATGCCAGTATCTTGAGGGTTTCGCGTCTGTCTTCAGGGGGGAGGAGTTGAAGTATCTTGCGGGTAATTTGACCGGGTAGTTCTTCAAAAAGCTCGGTTCTCTCGTCAGGTTCGAGTTCCAGGACGAGTTCCCTTATCTGTTGATCAGTTAGCTGTTTTAGTATTGCCTCCTGTTTTTTTGTTTCGAGCTCGGAGAATGTATCCCCTGCTTGCTCTTTGGGTAATAGTAAAAACAGGATTGCCGCTTCTCCATCCGTCAGGGATTCCAGAAGGTCTGCTATATCAGATGGGTGACATTCAGTGATAAATTCTTTTATAGATTTGTAATCTTTTTTTCTCAACAATTCTTTTATTTCAGGAATTATTAACTCTTTGAACATACTGCCCGTGGTTTAAAAAATCGCTCACTTTAACTTTTGTCACGAGGTTCAAATGATAGAATATTATAGCTTAAAGTATATCTAAAGTCAAGATAAATAATTTGCACATGGCGTGAAAGTTCATGTACATAGTGGTACGATAGAATTGATTAAATTAAGAGTAATGAGTGATGAGAGCATAGCCCGAGCAGGGATCTTATTCCGTAAGATTTTCGGGGGGTGGATTTACATATAAGTCCCAAGCTTATTGATGGTGACTCCGGATTTAGTGGGATTAAGAATACATAGTAACGTTGGACTTGGAATTTGATTTGTTAGGTTTATGGAGTTTATAAGGATCACGGATTTCAATCCTTAACTTTCCAGCTTTTAACTCCTTTCGCTTAGATTGGGTATCACGGCTGGTTAGCTTGCCAGCCTGTAAGCTTAAGGGTAGGAAAACAAAACTCTCTCTTCTTATTTATCTTTTCTTTCTTTATAATGAGAAGCGGAAAATTTAAGGGCTGGGAACTTTTTTGTATTTGTGAAGATGCGGGTTTCACTATAGCGTCTTGGGGATATATAAAGTTTGCCGTAGGCAAATTTGGACGTAGCCTGATAGTAGGAAGCCACATATTCCCCTGTTGTCCGGGTGTGTTAGCACTGAACGAAGTAGAGGGTTCAGAAGTCTACCAGACATTTTCATCGAACTTTACCTCTTGCGAGTGATGTAAATATGCCACCGAAACATAGAACAGCAAAGATAACGAATGCTGTTTTCATGCTGGTTAAGAAAAGAGAATAGTGTTCAGGCGTAATCTGGACCTTCCCGATGTATATTGCAAATATCAACATTGCGATACCCATGCTAAGCATCTGTCCGGTCAGTCGCATTGTTCCAAGCGTTGCCGAGGATACTCCGTAAAATCTCCTTTCAACAGAACTCATAACTGCATTTGTGTTGGGAGAGGAGAAGAGGGCAAGGCTAAAACCAAGGAGAATTAAACTGGCTGCGACAAATTCCAAGGTTGTTTTCTCGTTCAAAAAAGTAAAAAGCGAAAGACTTACGGCTGTCAATGTCATACCTGCTGAGGCGATTATTCTTGGCTCGACTCTATCAGAAAGCCTGCCCGCAAATGGTGAAAAAATGGCCATCGCAAGGGGTTGGGAGGTCAAAATCAGACCGGCGTTTTGAGGGCTAAGCGCTTTTATATACTGCAGGTAAAGGCTTAAAAGGAAACCTACGGCAAAAGTTGCACTATAATTGATCAATGCCGCCAGATTAGAAAAGGCAAAAGTCGTGTTATTTCTGAAAAGATTTATGTCTAAAACAGGGTTTTCCACCTTTATTTCCCACCTAACGAATAACAAAAGCACAAAAGTACCTACTATTACCAACCATAGGCCTGATATCGCAGGTATAAGTGAAAAACCATACATGATCGCTGCAAGCGAAAGACTGTAAATTATGGAACCGATAAGATCGAACTTCTCCCCCTTTGCCTCAGCCCACTCTCCCTTCAATTTCCACAAAACAAAAATGAGTATTATTAAGCCGAGAGGCACATTTGCGAGGAAGATGCTTTTCCAGCCAAAGTATTGTGTCAGGAATCCTCCTAAGAATGGACCAAGAGATAGTCCTAAATAAACTGCCGCAGCATTTATTCCAAGAACTTTGCCCCTCTCTCCTGAAGGAAATACAGAAGTTAGAATTGCCACGCCTGTTCCGAATATCATTGCACTCCCGATTCCCTGCAAGATT
>QMVO01000127.1 GCA_003661125.1 Methanosarcinales archaeon | reverse complement strand
AATATTACCAGTACATCGCTTCCGTCTTCGCCACGTGGCGGTTACAGGGAAAAGATGTCTACGACGAACTCAAAAAATTGCTCGTCAATGAGCTTTGTTTGAAATGAGCTAAACAAATACACATCGGATATTCTCTACGTCAACAACCTTACCAAAAACCGCACATAATCCTTCAAATCTCTTATTCTGACGTTCTCATCCGCACCATGCGCATTGCTCTCTATCCAATTGCCAACGCCAAAAGCACAAACCGGCTGTTTCGTTTTCTGGACTGCATAAGCGACATCCAAACCACCCTGCACGCCTATTATTTCTTTATAAACACCAAAAGCATCAGAAGCCGCATCCTGTACTCTTCTTACCCATTCATCATCTGGATTGGTAAACATAGGTGGAAACCCCGGCTTATAGTGCAGCTCTAATTCTGTGCCATGTTTTGTTTTTACTCGTTGCAAAAAATCCTCGAACTCTTTTATCACTTCCTCAACCGCTTCCTCCGGGATATATCTCCGGTCACCACATAAGGTGCAGCTCGGGGGTATAATATTCTCCTTTACACCCCCGTTTATCATCGTAACGTTAAAAACAGGTTTTGTGTGCTTCTGCCCGGTGGCTTCAGTCATATAAGAACTGCAAGGTGCCTTCGATTCCCTGCTCTCCACTTCCCTTTTCAACTCGCTCAAATCTTCCACTACCTGCATAGCTTTCTCTATCGCATTCTGACCTAAAAACGGAACAGAGCTATGGCATGATTTCCCATATACCTTTATCTCCCAGTTCATCACTCCGTTCGTTGCTACGCATATACCTTCGTTATCGCCATCCATACAAAGTAAATAATCGCCTTGAAGGAGTCCTTCATCCGCAAAGAAGCACAAACCGGAGTAGAGTCCTATCTCCTCATCCGTGGTTAACGCAACCCGGAGATTATATTTGCTCTCTAATTCATGCTCATTCATCTCGCTTAACGCGGTTAAAAGCGATGCAACACTTCCCTTCGAATCCGCTACACCACGCCCATATATCCTGTCATCTTTGAGCACCGGTTCAAAGGGAGACGTGTTCCAGCCTTCTCCTGCTGGAACCACGTCTAAATGCGTGTATATATCAACACTTTCCTTCGCACCAAAATCTTTAGTGGCGAGAAGGTTCACTCTTTCTCCGCTTAACTCCGCACTCTTTTGCCTTGCTCCATACACATCCTCCGGCATCTCTATCCTTTCGCATCTGAACCCAAAATCCTCGAACACCGGAATAAGCCAATCCACTATCTTTCCGTAATTCTCTCCCGGGGGCACGAAAGTTGGTATCCTCACCAATTCCTTGAGGTAATCTATAAGTTCCTTTTCTTTGCTTTCCACTGCTTTTTCCAATTCCTTTTTTTCCTTAAACCTCCTTAATCCAATTTATTCTTTATTTACTTTTTATTAGAACTAAAGAAAACATATAAAGATATATGCAAGAGAAATTTAGCTGCATTATGGTTGATTGGAACAACGTATACGACCTTTGCAGGGATGTAAGTAAGGAGATGAAGGATGCGAGATTCAAGCCTGAAGTTATAATCGGAGTGGCGAGGGGAGGCTGGTATTTAGCTCGTGTTCTCTGCGATTTCTTTCTGCTTAATGATTTGTTCAGTTTGAAGATGGAACATTGGGGTATAACCGCCACAATTACTGGAGCCGCGGAGATGAAATACGGACTTGACGATGCGGCAAGAAATAAACTAAGAGCGAAGCGCGTATTGATAGCAGATGACCTGACTGACACCGGGGACAGCCTAAAACTTGTAGTTGAATATGTAAAATCGTTGGGAGCGAAAGATGTAAAAACTGCAACTCTGCATCATAAAACTTCTTCTTCTTTCGTTCCCGATTTCTACGGCGAGCTTATAAAAGAGTGGCGATGGGTAATCTATCCCTGGAGCATACATGAGGACGTGATGGAATTGGTGGAGAAGGTGATTTCAAAAGGTGGTAAGTGGATGAGTTCGGATGAAATAAGGGCTTCTTTGAAGGATGAGTTTGACTTTTACGTACCTTATCACCTTTTAAAGGAAGTATTGGAGAATATGGAGTTTCACGGTAAGATAAAAAGTAAAGAAGAAGGCGGGGAAATGGTGTGGGGGTAAGAAGGGAATCCATCAATTAAATATTCTGGCTTCGTCTCGATTTTGGTGTTCGTCGAAGTCTTTTCTTTTCTACCCACAGTACCTCTCCATATTCCACCTTACCATTGGAATATATCATTGCAGATGCTTTACGAGCTGCCCAGCACTGGAAATTTATCGCTACGGGCAAACTTGTTATGTGTGTATCCGCAGTTTCTATATGGAGGTCAAGCGCAGTTGTTTTTCCTCCTAAGCCCATAGGACCTATCCCGGTGTTGTTAACCGCATCGAGTAGTTCTTTCTCAATTCTCGCTATCCTCGCATCTTTGTGCCTCTTGCCTACGGGTCGGAGCAACGCCTCTTTTGCGAGGCTCATCGCTATATCGGCTGAGCCTCCGATACCAACACCAATGATGGTGGGAGGGCAAGGTTTCCCGGCAGCACGGAGAACCGCATCGAGAACAAAATTCATTATCTCTTTTACTGCTTCCTCTTCTGGCTTAGGAGAAAGCATGGTAAAAGCACCTACGTTCTCTGAGCCACCGCCTTTTGGAAACGCCATTATCCCAACTCCGTCAATATCCGCGATTTTATAATTTATATACGGTATTCTATCGCCTACGTTCGCTTCCCCCCCCTCCCTTGTTATCGCATTCACCACATTTGGTCGCAAAGGTATCATTTTCGTTGCTTCTTTCACGCCCTCTCTTATGCCGCTTTCGATATCAGTAAGGTTAAAATTCACGTTTACGCTGCAACTTCCGAGCATCACGTAAAAAAGAGGGATACCCGTATCCTGACATAAGGGTCTTTGCATTTCCTCTGCAAGCTTTACATTTTCGAGCATCACCTTCAACTGCACCTTTGCTATTTCATTCTCCTCGCATTCGTATGCACGAGCCAGTGCCTCTTTCACATCGCTCGGGAGTGTGGTTTCTGCCCTTCTTAGAATAGTTATCGTTACATCCTTAATCAGTTCTTTCGTGATCATTGTGAAGAATATTTGATGATAACGTATTTCTATTAAGTAAAGGTGTATGGAACTTGCTCAATATTAGGTGGGGATTTTTGATGAAATCGCGTAAAAACACCATCGCAACTCAAATAAAACAGATTTACCACAACTTATTGAGCAAATACGGTGTATGGAAATAAGAACAATCCTGGTGGAACCAAAGCTTGAAGAGAACATAGGAGCGGTCGCAAGGGCGATAAAAAACTTCGGCTTCTCGGAGCTTTATTTGGTAAACCCACCAGATATAGGCGAAAAAGCGATGGCTGTTGCTTCTCACGCTTACGATGTACTAAGGGCATGCGAAAAGGTAAATTCAGTAGAAGAAGCGATTGAGGACTCTACTATTGTTGCTGGTACTACTTCCAGGCACGGCATTTCCTCTAATAAACATCTCAGAATGCCCTTCTTCTCGCCACGAGAATTAAAAGATAAGGTTAAAGGAATCGGAAAGAGTAGCATTTTGTCCATTCTGTTCGGCTCCGAGGATACAGGACTGAGACGCGAAGAGCTTATGCTTTGCGACCTGGTTGTATGTATTCCCACGAGTTCCGGCTATCCGGTGATGAACCTCTCACATGCTGTTGCAGTGGTTCTATACGAACTAAGCGAAGTAGATGGCGGAATGGCTGCCGGGACGGTAAAATTAGCGAGTATAGAGGATAAAGAGCGTCTGTTCATGCACATGAAGACGTTTTTGGACGAGATTGGCTATAAGGAGCACAAAAAGGATAAGACCATGCTCATGCTCAGAAGAATTCTCGGCAGAGCAGAACTTACTGGACGGGAGGTGCAAACGCTGAGGGGGATATTAAGGAAAGCGGAATGGAAGATATCAAAGGGATCTTAGTTAGCGGAGCTTGTGGATGATTCTGTGCAAACGAGGGATGAGGAGAAAGAAGATAAGGAAGGCGAAGAAAACTTTCCGCTTTATACAAATACAATAGGCAATGGAAAGCAAACCAGCAATTGCTGTCATGAACGACGGATGAAATAGTCACCATAACTCACTGCGCACCTGCAGAAGGGTACACGGTATGAGAAAACCACTTTATTCACTCCCGCTGATAGGTCCACAGCCGTCGAAAAAGTCATGGTCAAAACGTTTTGAATTTTGAAGATGCTATATTTCTCGTGAACTCTCGTGGTATTTCCTTTTTGGTATAAATAAATAAAAATACCTATCATTTTTATTTTAATATAAGAAAATGGAAGAGACAATATCACTGCGTGAATATCTTCATTCTATTCGATTCTACATCTTCTTCATTTCCGTTCTTTTCATTAGCTCCATTGCCCTTGGGTTTATGGGTTTCCTGAGCGATGTATTTAGTGCGCCGCTGGAATGGATCCAACAACTTAGTGAGAATATAAAAGATTTTACACAGTTATATCCGGCATGGATAATCTTTTTGGCTTTCTTTACCGTGCTATTTTTGAATAACTCTTTTACATGCATCCTTGACATCATATTGGGACCTTTGATAGGCATTTTCCCTATGTTTTCTGTATTTATCAACGGTGGTTTACTCGGCTGGTTTGCACAAGAGGAAGGTCCGGTTATCTTCCTTGCGATAGTACCGCACGGAATATTTGAGCTACCTGCTTTTTTGCTCTCAGCTGCGATTGGCTTGAAACTGGGACGAGAAGTTTTAAAAAGCAAAGGAGAGAGACATTTAAAAAAGGAATTGAGGAAAGGTTTGAGGGTATTCCTCATTCTGATTTTGCCTCTTCTCTTTATTGCTGCCCTTATTGAATCGGCTTTGATTGTTGCAACACTTTCTTTCTAAATCATATGCTGTGATCATAAATTTAGGTTCTTTATCTGGTAAAGGTTTGTTTGAAACATGAGAATTCAAGAGGGCGTATACTGGTATAAGGAAAAAGGATTGCTTGATGCAAACACATACGTGATAAAGGATGAAATCACGCTTCTCATAGACCCAGGAAGGGAAAATTACCTTGTGCAGTCACTCGAAGAAATGCGAGAAGACGGAATAGACCCGAAAGAAGTTGATTTGATAGCAGTCACGCATCTTCATCCTGACCACTGTAACGCAACCGCATCGCTTAAGGAAGTTTCGGGTGCAAAAGTTGCTCTGCACCCAACACAAATAGAATATCTCGATATTATGCCTGAGGAAGCTTCGAGGTTCCTTGGTGTTGGCATAGCAAAGGAATTCGAGGCGGATTTTGTGCTTGAAGCGAGTTTGAATTTAGGAAACATAGAGTTAAGGATATTACATACACCGGGGCATTCTCCAGAAAGCATTTGTTTTTATGCTTCGGATAAAAAGATTTTAATATGCGGAGATATGGTGTTTGAGAAAAGCGTAGGAAGGGCTGATTTGCCTTTTGGTAACGAAGGTGAGTTGAAGAGGTCTATCAATATGGTATCAGCGCTGAATACCGAGCTTTTGTTGCCCGGGCATGGTGCGATATTAAGAGGGAGAGGGAATGTAAAAAGGAATTATGAATTTGTAAAAGAATTTGTATTTGTTTAGCTCATTTCAAACAAAGCTCATTGACGAGCAATTTTTTGAGTTCGTCGTAGACATCTTTTCCCTGTAACCGTCACGTGGCGAAGACGGAAGCGATGTACTGGTAATATT
>QMVO01000126.1 GCA_003661125.1 Methanosarcinales archaeon | reverse complement strand
TCCTTCTTATATTCAACGTTATCCGTTTTGATGATGATTCCTTGAACAACCACGCTCTGATATCCTTTGAATTCCGCATCGTCTGGCAGGATGCTCTTATCCACCTTACACACCTCGACACGGGGCAGTGAGGAAAAAATAGAGAACTCTTTACAAAGACTTCTCCTTATATATCAATTTCACAACACCAACAGCAACTCGTATCGCATTCTCTACCGCCATGTTTGCCTTATTTTCTATCGCACGCACCTTTATACGTAACAAATTCCCCCTGTTCCGTTACCTTCTCGTAAGATGAGAATTTCTTTACAATCTTCAAAGCTCTCTCAAAAAAAGCAATCTTCGTTTCTATTTTCTCTATGTTTATGTGCGGCTGTATGCCTTTAAAATATCTTTGCATTATACTCCTTTCCTAATAATAGCAGTTAATGAAAAAACCTTGTGAGAAAGAATGTTCTAACGATAATAATATTTTCCAAATAGTTTTATCCCTCATTTTTTACCTTTTCCTCCTCAAAAGAATATATGCAACTGTTAATAATCCAGCAATTGTGAATAAAGCTTCAAATCCTGGTGGCGTAGGCGGTGAAGGACTTGATGAAGGCATTAGAGTTGGCAAAGGTGCAGGTGGATGAAAGTAGTTTTCGAAAGGCTCTGTCAGCGGATAATTGTCAGGATTATCTCCACTTATAATGCAAGGAGTGTCGCCAATTCCATCATTATTTGCATCAGTTCCATTGTAATCGTCCCAACAGTTGCCCATGTAGTTGGTGTACATGCTTCCGTTGTGGATGTAGGTTATGTTTTCTGTTGAGTTCCAGATGTTGGTTGATTTGTAAGAATAAACATTATCAGGGCTGTCTATGAAATTGTTGAGATAGACTTTGTTATTGTTGCTGCTACGAAAGAGGGTGATGCCGTACCGGTTGCTGCTGACAGTATTGCCTGTGATGTTATTGTTGCTGGATTCGAAGAGGTAGATGCCGGCATAGTTGTTGTTGCTTACTTTGTTGCCAGTAATGGCGTTATTGTTGCTGGAATGCCAGAGACCGATGCCGTCCCCGTTGTTGCTGACATTATTGCCTGTAACGGTATTGTTGCTAGAATGTCCAGAGCTGATACCACATTCGGTGTTGTTGTGGAGATTGTTGCTTGTAATGGTGTTGTTGCTGGAACCGTCGAGGTAGATGCCATCATAGTTGTTGTTGCGGACATTGTTGCTTGTAATGTTATTGTTGCTGGATTCCTCGAGGTGGATGCCGTATAATCTGTGGTTGCGGACATTGTTGCTTGAGATTATGCTACCTTCTGTCTCCAATAGCTCTATACCAATGCTTGTATTGGATAAATTCAGATTTTCTACCGTGATATTAGCGCAATTTACAAGTATAACCTGCCCCGCATTTTCAACCTTATAATCTGAGGCATCTTCAAGATAAACAAGAGGCTTACCATTTACTATATTATCTTCCACCGTATTTTGATAGGAATAATAAACAAAAAGACCATCATTTACAAATGTATTGTCTGCAATGTTATTGTTGCTGGATGCCTCGAGGGAGATGCCGCAATAATTGTTGTTACTGAAATTGTTGCCTGCAATGGTATTGTAGCGGGAGTCGTCGAGGTAGATGCCGTCCTCGTTGTTGTTGCTGAAATTGTTGCCTGCAATGGTATTGCTGTTGCAGTAATAGTAGAGCCAGATTCCTTTGTAGTTGTTGCTGAAATTGTTGCCTGTAATATTATTGTTGCTGGATTCCTCGAGGTAGATACCATCCCTGTTGTTGCTGGCACTATTGCTTGTAATAGTATTGTTGTTTGAAATTACCTTGATCCCCGCATCTTCCCACGAACTTCCCGAGTTTGTTGCATTGAATCCCTCAAGTGTAATTCCATCAGCACATAATGTAATCGCATTACCATCGCCGCATGCATCCACAGTTGGATGATCAATCCCTTTTAGTGTAATTGATTTATTCACAACCACATTCTCGCAGTAAATACCTGGATAAACTAAAATCGTATCACCATCAATAACACACTCATTATTTATTGCATCTTGTATCCTTGTGAAATTCGCTCCGCCACTGTCATCCACATGCCACGTTTTTGCCGATGCTGTTCCTATAAAACCTAAAACCAAAATCACAGCACATATAACCAATATTCTATATTTCTTATCCATTTTTATATCCTCCTTTAATATTCACCCCGATTTTATGGAGATATTCATTCCTTATAAATTTTTTCTATTCGTATTCGTATCTTGAATCGAAGTTTTGACGACTTCTTCACTTGAAATTGTTAGCTCTGCAAGAGACTTTGCTGTTTGCCCTGTTGCACCTTCAAGTCTTTTTTCCACAGCAACTGTTCCAACAAATCCAAAAGACTCTACTGCTTGCTTTGTGAATGCCCCAAACCAATATGCCAGCGAAACACAGAAACGGTAAGTTGAACCGCAATCAAGGTCAGCGTTATAAGACATTGTGTTCATTGGAGATAAAGGCTTTAGCTCAGAAAACAACGCTAATGCCTTCTCCGCGGGGGACGGCGTAAAGAGAAAAGAAGCGTGGTCCTCCTTTTAGGCACGCAAAAAGTCCAAAAGCGTGGATAAAGCAAAAGAAAATTCTACGGAACTTTTAAGTGACTTCTGTCTTGCTCTCTTCACTTAAACACTCCAAAAATGGGTCTTCCGGTTTATCCTTTATCGTTTGATATACGATAAACGTCTCCGTTCTCTCAACAACGCCAAAAGATTGCATCGCCCTTAAGAATTCAGTTAGCTCTTCCTTATCGCGGAAAAGAAGCTCTAAAAAGAAGTCAAACCTGCCAAAGAGGAGTTGAATTTTTCTTACGTTTTTACTGTTCCTCAAGAACTCCGCGAGTTCATTCCTCAATTTCTCTTCCGGCTTCGCAATGAGCAGAACATATGCTTTGAAGGAGAAACCAAGCTTATCTGCATCCAAACGCACCGAAAAACCCTTTGCCACACCTTCCCCCAATAGCCTTTTTACGCGCTCAAAAGCTACTTGCCGACTTATCTCGCATCTTCTACCCAGCTCAGAATAAGAAAGTCGCCCATTCTCAAGTAAAGCTCTCAAAATACATTTGTCCTTTTTCTTCAACTTTGGTTCCCTCATTTGTAAAGTATAAATATAAAGAAAAAGGGGAAATTTATATAAATAAATGATTAGACTTCTAAAAGAACATACCGGAAAAGAGCCAGAATTTGAAGAGAGGGGCTGTGAGGATATGGATGGAGGGATAAAGCATAAGCCGCACATTTGTCCTCTTCTTCAGTTCTATTGAGGACATTTGTCAAATTTAAATTCCGAAAACTTTATAAAGTGATTTTCATATTTATCTTTTGGGTTTGATTGTTAGGGTTATGAACATGAAAGCGAAAGAGGAGGGTAAGATGGAAGATAAAAGAGTAATGGACATGCTAAAAACGCGATTAGGAGCAGAAGACTACCAGAAACTTAGCAGAATAGATAATCCGGAGCTACATCAATTCGTTGCTAAGTACGTAGAGCTTTGCAACCCCGATAAAGTTTTTGTCTGTACCGATTCAAGAGAGGATATCCAATATGTAAGGCAAGAAGCGATAAGAGCTGGTGAGGAGATGGAACTTGCTATAGAAGGTCATACGGTTCATTTCGACGGTTATTACGACCAGGCAAGGGATAAAAAGAATACTAAGTTCCTTCTACCACCGGACGTTGATTTGGGTGCTGATATGAATGTGATGGATAGAGATGAGGGACTCAAAGAAATTCGCGGCATTATGCAAGACATCATGCATGGACGTCAGTTATACGTGCTTTTCTTCTGTTTGGGACCTCTCAAATCTCAATTTTCAATACCCGCAGTTCAACTAACCGATTCAGGCTATGTAGCCCATTCAGAACACTTGCTGTATAGATCCGGGTATGAGGAGTTTGTAAGATTGGGTCAATCTGCAAGGTTCTTCAAGTTTGTGCATTCTGCGGGAGAGCTGGACGGGAGAATGACCTCTGTGAGGATAGATAAACGCCGGGTGTATATAGATCTTGAGGATGAAACCGTATATAGTGTGAATACGCAGTATGGCGGCAATACCATAGGACTTAAGAAGTTAGCAATGCGTCCTGCAATAAATCGGGCTTCAAAGGAGGGTTGGCTAACCGAACATATGTTTATCATGGGTGTGCATGGTCCATCAGCGAGGGTAACTTATTTTGCTGGTGCGTTTCCTTCGCTCTGTGGAAAGACTTCCACCTCCATGATAAAGGGGGAAGCCATCATTGGAGATGATATAGCGTACTTCAGGAATATAGACGGAGTAATGCGTGCAGTCAACCCGGAGAAGGGGATATTTGGAATAATACAGGGTGTGAACTCCGAGGACGACCCTCTGATATGGAAGGCACTCCACAGTCCGGGTGAGATTATCTTTTCAAATGTGCTGATTACGGAAGAAAAAGGCGTCTATTGGATTGGTAAGAATGAAATCCCGCCCCAAAAGGGTTTTCATCACTCCGGTGAATGGACACCGGGAAAGAGAGATGAAGAGGGTAACGAAATATCGGTTTCGCATCCAAATGCCCGGTTTACACTTGACATGCGACTCATAGAGAATTTGGACCCAGAGATTGACAATCCCGAAGGTGTCGTAATAGGCGGGATAATCTACGGTGGAAGAGATTCAGACACAAAAGTGCCGGTTGAGGAATCCTTTGACTGGGTGCATGGCGTTATCACCATGGGTGCCGCACTGGAGTCTGAAACAACAGCAGCAACACTGGGAAAAGAGGGAGTGCGAAAACTTAACCCGATGAGTAATTTAGATTTCCTTTCAATACCTATTGGGCGATATATAGAGAATCACCTGAACTTTGGCGCTAAATTGAGGATTCAACCACCCATATTCTCTGTGAATTACTTTCTAAAAGGCGCGGATGGAAAATTCATGAATGAGAAAACAGATAAGGCAGTGTGGCTTAAATGGATGGAACTACGTTCTCATCACGAAGTTGGGGCAATAAAAACACCCACGGGACTCATACCAAAATATGAAGACCTTAAGAGGCTGTTCCGAGAGGTGCTCGATAAAGAGTATTCCGAAAAGGACTATCGCCAGCAGTTCACGGTTAGGGTTGCAGAGAATTTAGCCAAGATCCAGCGTGTAATGGAGTTCTACAAGACAAAAGTACCGGATACACCGCAAATAATGTTTGAAGTGTTGAAAGAGCAAAGGCAAAGATTATATCTCGCAAGAGAGAAATATGGGAATTATATATCACCAAACAAACTTTCTCACTTCACAATCCTCGCCTGAAAGCCGTGATACATCGAGAAACCCTCTGCACTTTTTTGCTCCTGCTTTACATCAAACGAAACGTCCTTTGAATATAATGCATTTGGTGATTCTCTTCCCACTACTCTCGCAGTCCCCTTCTCCAATTTTACATACACCGAGCCGTTTACCCTTTCCTGTGTCTTATCTACGAATGCATTAAGACCCTCAAAAAGCGGGTCCATAACCAAACCCTGATACACCAAATCACTCCACGTTCTATCCACTAATTCCTTAAACCTCAGCTCGTTTCTCGTTAAGACAAGCTGCTCAAGGTCACGATGCGCCTCTAATAATATAGTAGCAGCCGGGTGCTCGTATATTTCGCGGGACTTGAAGCCAAGCACTCTATCTTCGATTATATCTGTTCTGCCAACGCCGTGCTTGCCTCCTGTCTCATTTAATTTC
>QMVO01000125.1 GCA_003661125.1 Methanosarcinales archaeon | reverse complement strand
TCGGTGCTAAGATGACCGGTGGACATATTATCTGCCGAATGAGAATGACAAGACCGGTTCCTCCGGTTAAGGAGCGAGCACTTACAGGCGAGGATATCGCTCTACTCTCGGACTTCGGAATCTTTGGCATGTTCGTAATGAATTATCGGAGGTATGAGATCATCAAAGGTTTCAACCAGGAATCATGACAAAATTCATCTCTAAAGCTGTTTCATAAATAAGCAAAAATGAAACTTGACCTTTGTAGAAATCGCAGCAAAAAGAGGACGCGTACCACAGAGATGGCGGCAAAAGACGTCCTTTCCAGGCTGATGCTCCATAATCTGCACACTTTCCTTTACCACCGATCCCTCTCACAGAAGGAAATACGATGATTTTAAAATAGGAACTATAATATTTTTTCTACAAGCTCCATTAAATCGACAAACTTTTAAAGTAAGAAAAATTTACACAAATTGCCGAAAATATATGTGAAAGAGAGGGGAGAAGAAGAAAGGGGAAGGGGGATAAAAATGGGGGGGTAAAATCCGGTCGAAAAGCAAGAAGAACCGTACTGGGAATCTGAACTGGGCAGAGGGCGACCTGGCTGGCACATAGAGAATACAGCAATAACAGAAACAGAGTTTGGACCACAATACGATCTTCGTGGCGGCGCACAATATCTGATTTTTCCGCATCATGAAGCAGAGATGGCACAGATGGAAGCTGCAAGTAGAAGAGAGCCAATGGCAAAATATTGGTTGCACACGGTTTTCCTGAATGTGGGGGGAAGGATGATGTCAAAGTCGCTTGGAAACTTTATAACGATTCGCGACACATTAAAGAAGTGGGAGGTGGATACTATGCGGCTAATGTCTGTTTCAACGCACTATCACAGTCCTATAAACTATACTGAAGCCGCAATGGAGCAAGCTAAGAATAGCTTAAATTATAGGTGGTGTTAAAAATCACCTCCAGCAGATATAATTTCAACCTCCCTTTATAAATTTTAAGTTATCACTTTTCATCATCCTGTGCTTAAACACCTCGTAAGATTCTTCAGATACATACCTCGTTAGAATGAGGTTGAGAATTGTCTCCAGACCTTTAGTGGTCCATCTCATCCACTTATGTTTTGTCCTCTTTGATATCTCTCCCATCAGCCGTTCTATAAGATTTGAATTCCACGGAACCTTTCTTCCCTTGTCCTTCTCTTTAGCGCGTATAAATCCTTATTCACTCTATGTTTCTCCGCCGAATTCTTCAGTGCAAAAGGGACAGATTCCAATCTGCGAATTATCCCCTTTCTATCTTCCAGCGTCATTTCTCCATCCTGCATAGCTTAAAGCTGGTATCGCGGAGCAGATGGATTAAATCCAACTGAAAGCTTCTTTCACCTTTAACCCTTCGGTTTATGGTGCAGGTGGAAGGGAAGTCTTTCACGAACTGCTTGCCCTCTTTAACCGCATCTCGATAGGTCATCTTAGTAGCAAGTTCGGCGCTGATCACGGAAATGTCTTCTTGATAAATCTTCTTTCCATCAGATTCTATTCGGTCTTCCACGAGCAAGAAAATCTTCTCTTCCTCTTTATCCTTGACCCTGTGCAACTTGAGATTGAGTTTTCCCACTGGTGTCACAGGATGGCGTTCTACACTGCCAGCACGCTGGTATCTGCTCTTGCCATTACCTCTGGCATACATTTCCCTACAATACAATACTTCTCAACTAGCTCCTCATCCGCTTTCTGGATCACTGCTTCTGTCACCTTCTGTTCCAATCCAAGTCCCTTCACCGCAGTTGCTACATTACCAACCCCCAAACCGATAGCTTTTTATTCATGCTCATTTATCCAAGCTCAACGATGTTGTAATATCAAATATTTTTTCGTGT
Source organism: Methanosarcinales archaeon (assembly GCA_003661125.1). Taxonomy (GTDB): domain Archaea; phylum Halobacteriota; class Syntropharchaeia; order Alkanophagales; family Methanospirareceae; genus QMVO01. The sequence goes on along the minus strand of QMVO01000125.1, from coordinate 3,877 downwards.
GAAAAAATAGAAAAGCTTTTATATTGATTTAACAATTTTCTTTATTACCTCGAGGGCATATGGGAGAAACAGAGGCGAAAGTAGGGGAGGGGACGAGAAAAGACTTCGGCACGTTCTATTTGTTTATAAATTATAAAATATCCATCGAAGTATTCAGTTAGCTCGATAGCGAAGCGGACAAAGGGGTGAAGGGGTAAGAACAAGCCATAAGGGTGAAAAGCATGAAAAAAGAGAACTGTGTTGTGTCTAAGGTCTTTGCATGTACTTTTGTTTTGTTGACGGTTTGGGCGATGTTTGCGGGAGTTGTGCCAGTAGCGGCGGCAATAACATGGTATGTTGATGATTCTGGTGGAGCAGATTTTACGAGTATTCAGGAGGCGGTGGATGCTGCAAATGACGGAGATACGATAATCGTAAAGGATGGAACTTATCACGAGAATGTAGATGTGAACAAGCGTTTAACGATCCGATCTGAGAATGGAGCTTATTCAACGATTGTTCAGGCAGCAAATCCAAGTGACCATGTTTTTGAGATAACCGCGAATCATGTGAATATAAGTGGGTTTACGGTGGAAGGAGCAACAGAATGGCCAAATGCTGGAATACATCTTAGTGGTGCAGATCATTGTACCTTATCTAACAACATCGTATCGAACAACAGCTACGGCATCTACCTGTATTATTCGAGCAACAACACGCTGCGGAACAACACAGCTTCTAACAACGACGATGGCATCTTCTTGGGCTATTCAAGCAACAACATACTGCAAAACAACATCGCATCGAACAACGGCTACTATGGCATCTGTTTGTGGCATTCGAACAGCAACACGCTGCAGAACAACACAGCTTCTAACAACGTCTACGGCATCAGGATGTCGTATTTGAACAGCAACATACTACGGAACAACACAGCTTCTAACAATGACCACGACGGCATCGAACTGCGGTATTCGAGCAACAACACACTGCGGAACAACACAGCTTCTAACAACAACTACGCCGGTATCCAACTGTATAAGTCGAGCAACAACATACTGCAGGACAACACGGCATCTAACAACGAGTGGGGCTTCTACCTGTATTATTCGAGCAACAACATACTGCAAAACAACATTGCATCAGACAACAACCAAGACGGCATCGAATTGTGGTATTCGAGCAACAACACACTGAAGAACAACACAGCTTCTAACAACGACAACGGCATCACCATCTTGAAAGACTCGAGCAACAACATGCTGGCGGGCAACACCGCGAACTCGAACAACGCCTACGGTATCTATATCTCCCTCCTGTTGTACTCTTCGAACAACACCCTCTACCACAACAACCTCATAGACAACACCCAAAATGCCTACGACACCCGCACCAACACATGGGACTCTGGCACCGAGGGCAACTACTACTCCGACTACACCGGAACCGACTCCAACGGCGACGGCATCGGCGACAACCCATACCCAATCCCTGGCGGCAGCAGTGTGGACAACTTCCCATTGATGTCACCATCGTTTGCTCCTTCACCACCAAATCAACCACCAACTTGTGCTATTGAACTTCAAACGAATGGTAATCCAATAGCAAACATCAATGTCGGAGAATTTTTTGATATTTATGTCGGCGATTCTACTGATGATCAAGGTATTAAAGAAGTACGTTTCTCAAGCGATGATTCTCAAGATGGTAATCCAACGGGAGAATGGACAGATTGGTATGACTGGAACACTTCTTCAGGAGATTGGGATGCTGCAAACAAAATCAAAGCGTGGGCTTTTGCTACAGGGGGAGCCAAAGAGGTGTGGGCGGAGGTGAAAGACGGCGATGGTCAAACTGATAAAGATTCTGCTAATATTTATGCTAATCCACTGCCAATTGCCAATGCCGGTCAAGATCAGTCAGTTTCTTCAGGGGATTTAGTATCCTTCGATGGCTCTAACTCGTATGACCCTGATGGAACAATCGTTAGCTATCATTGGGATTTTGGAGATGGTACTACGGCAGAAGGTGAAAGTGTTAATCATCGTTTTAGGGGAAAAATGGATTATCCTAAAAGTTATACTGTAACCTTGACAGTAATGGATGATGATGGAAATAAAGGCACAGATAATGTTGTTATCAAAGTTGAGCCACTAAAAACGGTCGCAGAAGTTATTATCCAGCCGATCTTACCAATAGTTCCATCTCCATTTGCCAGAGTTACAGCATGGTATAACTGGGTTGATAATGTAAACGGGGACGATATTTACATAGTATCATACATGAATGTCAGAACTGAAGGAATCATTGGCTATTATAACATTCTACTCTGGGATGAGGAGCATATTCACCCAATATGGTCCGATTTAAGAGGGGTATTGGATGATACCGTAAATTATTATCCACCCCCATTTAAAAATATATTTGGTGGTACCGCCCCATACAAAGTTGTCTATTATGAAGACGAAATCTACGAAGGTACAGAAGTTACTGATTTAGCTGCAATACAAATTATTGCCTATGGTATGGCAGGAAGTGATTTCTCTCCTGATGGTCCAGGATTGCCCCCACTTTTTTTTGAAGTGGATTCAGCCGTTTTTCAGCAGGATTATGTCGGAGAGCCTGACCTTCCCATCGAATCCCCTGATCTTACTTTTATACACTTATGCAGTCCCGGTGAACTTAGAGTGTATGATTCACAAGGGAGGGTTACAGGTTTAGTAAATGGAGAAATAAAAGAAGAAATTCCTAACTCAACATATAATGATGAAATGGAGATGGTTATGATACTTTCTTCGTCTAGTTCATTCACGTATGAGGTAAAAGGTACAGATGAGGGCTCATACGGACTCGGGGTAGCTACTATCAAGGATAGAGAATTCATCAATTTTACTGCTACTGATATTCCCACTTCAGCCAACGCACTACATCAATATAAGATAGACTGGAATGCTCTCTCGCAAGGTGAAGCGGGGGTTACCGTTCAGGTAGATTCTGACGGCGACGGCACATTTGAGGATACTTTTACTGCAGATAATGAACTCAGCCGGGAGGAATTCCTATCTGCAACAAAAGGAATCTATATTGAATCGTCTGATGTTACAGGAGGTATAAAAGATATATTCGCACTCGGTGAATCAGTATATGCGATAGGAAGCGGTTATGCCGCGAGCACAACATATAATCTTTACGTGGTTAATGATACGACATGGACAGATGGCATGACTATTCCAACTCGTGTTACTGGAACTGAAACCACTGTGACTACAGATGTATCAGGAAAAATTCCTGCTGGGACATTGATCTGGACTTCTGCTGTTATCGGAGAATATGACATCGTTGTTGATGTAAATGGAAATGGTGCTTATGACGTGGATACTGATCCAATTGATGACATGGATGTAAATGATGCAGGCTTCGAAACCGTCCCAGAGTTCACAACTATCACTATACCGGTAGCTATTGTGTTTGGACTCATATTTCTAATCTCCCGCAAAAAACGAAAAGAGTAAGCTGTTCTGTTTATATGCATATGACAAAGCCTTGCACACCGAGATGTCCCTGATTTATTCAGGGGTGGGTATTTGGGGCTTAATATGGGGTATATGTGATTAAAAGGAAAAAGAGGTGATATGAAATAAATGAGAAATAAAGTTGGGTTGAAAGCATTGGCAATCTTATTTGCCATAGTGATGGTCGCAAGCAGCGTGGCGATGTATAGCGTGACAGATGTGAAGAAAGGGATAAATGAAGGCGGTGGAAAAGGCGTTATCTTGCTTGTGGCACCGCCTTTTGTTGAGGTGGCGGGTGCAAGTGAAGCCGCTGGTGGCGGCGGTGGAGGTGCCCAGCGAGCGGGCACAACATTCCTCGAAGAAGAGGCGGGAATCTCTACATATAC
>QMVO01000124.1 GCA_003661125.1 Methanosarcinales archaeon | reverse complement strand
TTTGCTTCGGAGTTCCATGTCGGGAGTGCGTTCAATCTCAGCAACCGTAATTTCGGAGATGAAAGTCTCAAAGTTTCCTATTTCCGCGAAAAAAGCTTCTGTGAGTGATTTCCTCTCTGGATTGCTTTCATCAAATAGCGCTGAAATTACCGAGTGTTGGTCGAATCGGTTTGCAAGGGTGATTGACGACTGACTTTGACGAAAGCCTTATCTTTAGGGATATCTACCTTCGACACATTTTCAAGCTCAAATTCAATGATTATCAACTTGTTGTTACCCAGAATTCGACGTGGCCTAACGGTCAGCTTCAAAGTAGGTGTCAAGGCCTTGAAGAAATAGACCATAATCCAGGCAGCAACAAACGTTACAATGACTGTCCATATGAACTGGAGAATGGACACTATCACACTAGGATCGGACCATGCTGTCGTCATGCTTCACTCTCCTGTTGTCTTTTTGGCGCATGTCAGCTAACGTTTTATATCCGAACTTGGTTCATATATCCTTCCAATTTGACGGTATATCCGAACATGGTTCGCATATACATCCCTCTGGTCGAACTGTTTTGGTTGTGATTCCTTCCACAGATATTTTATAAAGAGATGAACGTGATCTACACGCACAGCCATGTCTATAACCTCAATATCCAGCTCTTTGCAGGTTTCCCTGATGATCTCTTCCGCCGCTTCCGCCACTTCGCACCAAATTTACGGTTAAATCAAATTCGCGAAAGTTCATGATAACTGTTAGAATTAGAAAAGAAGAAACTTATCTCGGCAAAGTCTCTGAAAGAGAAAAGGAGAAAAGAAAAGGCTAATACACCGGTGTAATACCTAAAGCCTTTTCTGCAGCATCTATCGTCACATCTATCAGCAAAGCCTGCGAAGGGTCATAGCATCTCTCCATATTTCTCATCTCCTCTGCGGTCATACCAGCACGTATAGCAACTCCCAACTCGTTTACACGTTCAGCAACCGTGGCTTCGCCGACCATCTGTGCTCCTATCAATTTCTTGGTGTATGCATCGAAAATCAATTTCAGGGTGAGAGGCGTCGCTCCGGGGAAGTATCTTGCCTTTATGAGTTTTGTTGCCTTTCCACTTATTGTTTTTATCCCAGCGTGGCTTGCCGCTTCGGTTGTAACACCTACTGAACCAATCAAGATACCTCCGACATCTGCCACTGTTGGACCAAAACAATATTCGCAAGGGGAATATAAACCTGGTTGTCCAGCAATGTCGCTGAGTATGTTATCAGCTATGACCGTAGCTTGAGTGACAGCAGTAGACGCAAGTTGATTCAGTCTCGGTCGATGTGTGATTCCATCTACAACTTCTGTACAGTCACCAACTGCATATACATTATTTATATGCTGTCTTCCTTTTTTAACGTGCATTGCTCTATCCGTGACTATTCCTCCACTTTCTCCTATCTCTACCCCCGCTTCCTTTGCGAGGTCTACCTCAGGGATCATCCACTTGCCGATTATAACAATATCAGCGGGAATCTCCTCTTTCTCCTCTTCCTTTCCTCCTATCACCACCGATTTCACTCTCCCCCTATGCCCTTTTATCGCTGTTATCTCTCTTCTATCGAGAATAAATCTTACGCCGTCTTTCTCCATCCGTTCTTTGACTATATCGCCCATATCAGGGTCTAAGCTGGAAGGCAGCAAAGAAGGTGGTCCACCATGAACCGTTGTTTTTAATCCTCTCGCTGAGAAAGCGGCTGCCGCTTGCAATCCTATAATACCACGACCACGAATATACGCGTTTTTCACTCCCTCGACAGTCATAGCAGCTTCTATCTTTTCCGCATCCTCCTCGTTATTAAAAGTGAAAACTCCATCGAGTTTCGTTTCTTTCACGAATTGTTTTCTCCCTGTCGCTATAACGAGGAAATCGTAGTTTAGCTCCTCGCCTGTTTTAAGTGCCACATTGCTCTGTTCTAAATTTAGTTTTGTTACCTCTGTCTCGGTTCTAAAATCAACGCCCTGGTCGCGGAAAAACTGCGGCTTGTTTATCTCTGTTCTGTCTATCTCGTACCAGCCTCGCAAGGCAAAAGGCAGTCCACAAGTGGATACCCAGCCGCGTTTCTCTCGCTTTAATAGCGTTAAGTCCATCTCCTCCTCCACTTCGTCCTTCCTCGCAAGCAAGTTCCTCAACACGTATATTCCGGCAATGCCGCCACCAACGATAACAATCTTTTTTGTCATCTTTCTCCTCCTCCTCGCTTCAATTCTCGGTATTAAAATAGAAGGCAAAAGCATAAATAATTAGCGGGTTTTTTTTCCTCCACCATCTCCCGCCAGATACTTGCTTACCGCTTAGCCATCATCACCCCCTCTTCATAAGTAGCAGTGTTGAATATCCTTTCCGAGTTTCCCAATAGCATCTGCTCGGCACTGCCGGCAGTGCGTCATCTGCATTAGATACTTGCGGCATTTATCCTGCATTTGTTTCTTCTCTTGCTGTGTTGGCGGAGTGATATGTGCAAACTTGTATTGTGGGATGAGTGGCATGATATTCTGCATATAAACGCCCATTTCCGCTATTTTCTTCGCTATGTCAACAATGTGCTTATCATTCACCGTGGGAATAAGGACAGTGTTCACTTTCACCAGAATCTTACGCTTCACCGCCTCTCGAATTCCTTCTAACTGATTTCTCAACAGTACCTCTGCTCCTTCTGCTCCCCTGTATATTTTACCGTGATAATTGACAAACGAATAGATGTTCTTACCAATAGAAGGGTCAATAGCATTCAAGGTAACGGTCAAGGTTCCTATTCCTAACTCTTCGATTTTATCCATTCGATCTGGCAGAAGCAAGCCATTGGTGCTCAAGCATCGCATCAGATGCGGGAACTCTTCCTTTACGAGCCTGAACGTTTCAAACGTCTCTTCATTAAAGAGTGGCTCGCCAGGTCCCGCAATGGCAACAACTTTGATATAATGCACCTTCTTCAACACTTCTCTCACCCTCTCTAACGCTTCCTGCGGTGTAAGTACCTTACTCGTCACACCCGGTCGCGATTCATTCACGCAATCGAATTTCCGTATGCAGTAATTACACTGAATGTTGCACTTCGGTGCCACGGGAAGATGCATCCTGCCAAAGAAATGACAGGCTTTATCACTGAAACAGGGGTGTTCCTGGATTTTCCTCAGTTGAGAGGGGTCCCACTGGATCTCCTTGCCTTCTACTTTTGTTACATGCAGAGGTGCCTCCTCCTTTTCTGCAAGATTCATATTAGAATATCTCCCTTTTGAACTCTTCAAACCCTATCTCCTTAATATATCTGCCCAATCGCTTTTTAGTGCCGCAATTCTTGTAGTAGTTGATGACTCTATCAGCGGTATCAATAACCTCGTCATCGGTTAAATTTTCCGCTAGAACTTCTGCAATCGCGGGAGCCGCACCCGCAGAACCGCCAACAACTACTTTCCAACCTTTTGGCATTCCGATAAAGCCCAAATCCTTTATCCATGATTCCGCACAGCTATTCGTACAGCCAGAAACACCGATTTTAAACTTTGAGGGCAGTGTCATTCCGTGATACTTCCTGTCGAATTCCATACCTAAGGACACAGAATCTTGCTTTCCTCGTTTACAAAACGTTGTTCCCGGGCAGAACTTCACACTTCTGACACATAACCCAATAGCATAACCCGGTGGTATATCGAGGTCTCGCCAGGCATCTTCTATATCTCGCTCCGCTATACCCACGATGGCTATTCTTTGTGCAGAGGTCAATTTTAATGTTTTAGCATTATATTTCTCTGCGACTTCTGCTATTTTTCTAAGCGTAGAAGGCTCGCAAATCCCTCCCGGTATATGTGGCGCAATAGCGTACGTTTCATAATCTCGCTGGATAATAGCCCCCTGCTCTAATAAATCCTTCTTCTTTTCTGCTCTCATTTTACTTTTTAATGCTTGCTTATCTTTTTAAGGTTTTCCATTTTTCACGACTTTGTTAACTTGGGAATATTATATTGTGCTTCCTATGCTTGTTCGCAATTTCATCAGCTAATCTGTCCAACGCCTTAAAATCCGCTTCTTTTGGAACTCCTTTAATCACAACCGGCTCCAGTATTTCCAACTTCAAATTGGGTAACATTCCCGTAAGTTGTTCCACCATCCTGCCACCCCAACCATAAGACCCGATGATAGATGCGAACTTCAGTTTTGGTCTCAGGGCATTTGCAAGACAAGCCGCATAAACGACTTTCGGGTGTGGTCCTACCAGAACTGTTGGAGACCCAATCACAACCGTAGCAGCATCTACCAATGTCATCGCCAGTTTCCCGATATCTGGTTCTGACAGATTGAACTGCTTTACCGTTATGCCCCGCACAATCAAAGCCTCTGTGAAGTAATCCACCATCTTCTTCGTGCTCCCGTGCATTGAGATGTAGGGGATAATCACCTCATTCTTCACCTCGTCAGAAGCCCAATCCCTGTAAGCATTGAGAATAAATTCGGGCTTATCATAAGCGGGACCATGACTTGGTGCGATTATCTCTATCTCCAAACTTTTTATCCGCTCTAAATTTTTCCTGATAGTTGTCCGGAATGGCATCATAATCTCCGCATAGTATCGCTTGGCTGCCTCATAGACCGTCGCCTCGTCGGTCACAAACAAATCGCTGGTTGCGAGATGCGAGCCGAGGAAATCGCATGTAAAAAGTATTTTATCTTCTCTCAGATATGTCAGCATCGTCTCTGGCCAGTGCACCCACGGTGCATGGATAAACTCCAGTGTCTTGTTGCCCAGTGACAAAGTCTCCCCATCAGCTACCGTTATGAACCTATCTTCAGGTATTAAGAGCAGATTCATAAGCAAGTCCTTACATTTCGGTGTGCAAACCACCTTAGCACCGGGATATAATTCGAGTATTTTTGGTAATGACCCCGAATGGTCCTGCTCGGCGTGATTGGCAACGACATAATCTATACCGCCAGCTTCAAGACCTCTAAGGTTTCTCACCAGTACATCCGTCATGGTCGGGTCAACCGTGTCTATCAATGCCGTCTTCTCACTTCCTTTTATCAAATAGGAATTATAACTCGTTCCATCTGGTAGCGGGATTAGTTCGTCAAATAATCGCCGGTCCCAATCCACCGCACCAACTGAATAAACATCGGGTTTCAGTTCTCTGGCACCCATTTTATTCCTTCTCCTTTATAAATTCCTCTTTGCCTACACCACAAGCCGGGCATAACCAATCATCAGGCAAATCTTCAAACTTCGTACCCTCCTCTTCCTCATCATAGATATATCCACATACGGTACATTTCCATTTTGGCATTCTTCTTTTTCCTCCTTTCTGTTTTTAGTTAACCACATGATCACACAGATTTTCACGAGAGAGATATTAGGGTTCTGGTTTCGTCACTCCATTGGTTATGCTTTTCCCTATTACCCCAATTTCTTGTGTTAATCTTGTGAAATCTCGTGGTTTTTATATGAGCTATGCAAATACCTCCTACTATTTTATCTCCTCGGCAATCTTCTTGCCGAACTCTCGGCATTCTTCCAAGCCCTTTTCGGTTGGTCTGCGATTTATCCTCAGTCCTGGTTCTATCACGTTCATCCCCGCGAGATTCTTCATCGTTTCTGTCAGTATCTCAATTGATTCGCCGCTCCAGCCGTAAGACCCGAATGCCGCACCAACCTTTCCTTTCAAGTCCGCTTTCTGCATCTCAAAAAGAAACGTCTTCATCGCTGCTATCAAACTGCGAACATACGTCGG
>QMVO01000123.1 GCA_003661125.1 Methanosarcinales archaeon | reverse complement strand
CAAGCCATAAGGCAAAAGATGTGCTGAAAGAAGCGGAAAAGCTGGGAATACATCTCGTTTTCCTTCCTCCTTATTCTCCTGACTTAAATCCCATTGAATTCGCATGGAAAAGCTTAAAGAAGCTTATATCGGAAGTTTTTATAGAATCGGTTGAAGATTTGAAGGGCTTTATAAAGGAAAAAGCTTCAGAACTCTTCAAAAAATCGAGTTATGCCACAGGCTGGTTTAAGAAATTTTCACCGCTTTTCCTAAAAATATTCAAACCTTGCTTTTGCAATTTGTTGTCGGAATGACTATAATTGCAATTTTTTCTTTCCTGCTCGGCGTCAGCGCTTTTTATCTGTTTATCACATATTCAGTGATGCCTGAAAAGGCGAGAGTTGAGCGGAAAGTGTAACAGAAAGAAGGAAGTTCGGAATCGGCGTTACAGGTGCAGGATACGGACACACAAGTTCCGGAAACGAGTAAAACATCTTGAGGATGACCGAGCAGGACTTTTGAAAATACTGAAAGGCAACGAGAAGCGCGTGAAAGAAGCATTGATGGAATACGGAGAGATGAACCAGGCGGACCTGTCCGCCCGAACCGGAATACCAAAATCCTCGCTTTCGAGAATATTGCAAGACCTGGAGGACCGCAGTTTGGTATTTCGATATGATTACGGGATGAGCAAGATGGTGAAGCTTGCCTAAAAAATCCAAATCTCAAGCACCTATAACAAACAAATTTCTATCCAGTTTGTTCCTGGAATAAAACTCTTGTGCGATGCCGCAATGCATGGGCCCGAAGGGATTCGAACCCTTGACCGCCCGGTATCTCACAAAGAAATTCTTTAGGAGGTGATACCCATCGGATTCCCTGTTATGAGCCGGGCGCTCTAACCATGCTAAGCTACGGGCCCCTTCCCTTAATAATTAAACTTTTCTATATATAAATATAAATAAAGGACATCATGGACACAACAATTAAATCAATCAGGGCTAGAGAGATCCTGGATTCGAGGGGAAATCCGACCGTAGAGGTGGAGATAAAATTAGAGGGTGGTGTCAGATGCAGTGCTGCGGTGCCATCAGGTGCTTCAACCGGCATTCATGAAGCTGTTGAACTAAGAGATGGAGACCCGAAAAGGTATGGAAATAAAGGGGTCTTAAATGCCGTTGATCATGTAAACCACGCGATAGCAAAGGAACTAAGGGGGAAGGACGCCCTGAATCAGGTGCTGCTGGATGAATTGATGATCAAGCTCGATGGAACGCCGAATAAGAATAAACTCGGCGCTAATGCAATACTGGGTGTTTCGATGGCAATCGCGCGTGCGGCGGCAACAGCACTGGGTGTACCCCTGTATAGCTATCTCGGTGGCTCCACTGCGGTCCTTTTGCCCGTACCCATGATGAATATTATGAATGGTGGTGTTCATGCAAACTGGCAGAGTGCGGATTTTCAGGAGTACATGATTGTTCCGTTTGGAGCATCGAGTTTTAGAGATGCGCTAAGATGGGGAAGTGAAACATACCACGCCTTAAAAGGGATATTGAAAGAGCAGGGGCATAGTACGGGTATCGGCGACGAGGGCGGATTTGTACCAAAGGTATCCACAAATGAAGAACCGCTCGAACTGATCCTTAAAGCCATTGAACGGGCAGGATATGAACCCGGGAAGGATATCGGTATTGCCATAGACCCGGCATCGAGTGCTTTTTATAATTATAAAGAAGGCAGGTATGTGCTTAAAACAGAAGACAGTCAATTAACCGCAAGCGATATGGTCGAAAAATATGAATCGCTGGTTGCGAAATATCCTATCGTGGTGATAGAAGATGGATTGGCGGAAGATGACTGGACGGGCTGGAAGACTCTAAATAGCCGGCTGGGAGACCGGATAGAGCTCGTAGGCGATGACCTTTTTGTAACCAGTGTCGAACGAATTGAACGCGGGATAAGAGAAAAAGTTGCCAATTCGGTGTTAATAAAACTGAATCAGGTCGGCACGGTTACAGAGGGTATTGCAGCCGTCAGATTAGCGCAGAAATTCGGCTGGGGCGCGATGATCTCGCATAGAAGTGGAGAAACAGTGGACTCCTTTATTGCGGATCTCACCGTTGCTATGGAGTCAGGACACTTAAAATCGGGAGCACCATGCCGTGGAGAGCGGGTAGAGAAATACAATCAACTTCTGCGGATTGAGGAAAGTCTGGGCGATACAGCAATTTTTGCGGGGAGAGAAGGTTTTGTAAGATGAAAAATATTTTTTATATTTTTTATGAAAGTAATACTTCACGTTGACATGGACTGTTTCTTTTCTGCTGTGGAAGTAAGAGAGAATCCAGAACTGAAAGGCTTGCCGGTAATCGTAGGCGGAAGAATCGAGACAGAAGAAGAAAAAGCCGTTGAAGGATTCGATAAAAGAATAAGAGGCGTTGTAAGCACATGCTCATACGAGGCAAGAGACTACGGTATTCATTCTGGAATGCCACTTTCCAGGGCACATCAGCTATGCCCGGATGCGAAATTCTTACCGGTAAATATGCCGTTGTACAAACGAGTATCACGTGAAATAATGGCTATTTTGAAGGAATGCGCAGATAAAATAGAGCAAGTAAGCATTGATGAGGCTTTTCTCGACGTCAGCACCAAAGTGCGCGATTGGACAGATGCGAGGGAATACGCACTGCGGATAAAGAGAGAAATACTGGAGAAAGAAGGATTAACATGTTCAATTGGCATCGCACCAAACAAGACAATAGCAAAGATAGCATCGGATTTCGTAAAGCCAGATGGCATGACGGTTGTAGAAGAAGAAAGAGCAGGGGATTTTTTGGCTCCTTTACCGGTGAAAAAAATTCCTGGTGTGGGTCCAAAAACCGAACAGATGTTAAAAAAGATGGGCATCGAACAAATAGGGCAACTTGCGAGCTGTGACATCCAAAAACTCGTCGCTAAGTTTGGTAAAGCAGGTAAGAGGCTTCATCTAATTGCAAACGGAATGGATGAAAGCAAAGTGGAAGAGGAATGGGAGAGGAAATCATTAAGCCGAGAGAGAACCTTCGCTGAAGATACGAGTGACGCATCTGTACTGAATAACTGCGTGGATGAATTAGCAAAGGAGGTTTTTAGCGCGATAAAGCGAGAGGGATTTGTTTTTAAAACCGTTGCGATAAAAGTCAAGTTTGATGATTTCACCATACATACAAGGGCTAAGACTCTCAAATCCTTTCATTATGACTTGAACATGCTCAAGAAAATAGCGAAGGAATTGATGATGGAATTTAGTGCGGGAAAGGGGAAGGAAAAAGAAAAGAAAATAAGATTGGTAGGTGTTCGCGTGTCGAGTTTGGGTGTGGTTGACGAGAAGCAAAGGAGGATAGTGTAGATTTAGATTACTCTGCTTAGTGATGATGCATTAGAAAGTTTAAATATAAACATTTCAATTTTACTTCCAGGAAGATGGTAAAGAAAGACAGAGCTGTACAGCGAAAGAAGGAGCAGGTGAAAAAGTTAATAGAAGGGGCAGCTATGGGGTTAGGCTTTTTCGTTATGATTGCCTCACTATCTTATCGAGAAGAAGTGGCAGCTGTCTTGGACATCGTTCTTGGTCCTCTTGCTGAGTTTGTGCATCCTGAAAATTTCTTGATCACTATTCTCATTTTATCGGTTATTACCGGCATCTATACTTCTGTGATACAGAAATATACGATGAATTGGGAACTGATGGCGAAGTCGAAGGAGTATCAGAGGCAGATAAGAGAGCTTCAGCGCGAATTAATGGAGGCAAAAAAGGAAGACAACAAGCATAAGCTAAAGAAATTAGAGAAGAAGAGGGCGGAGGTGATGAGAAAACAAACACAATTTTCCGGTGAGATGATGAAGCAACAATTTAAGCCCATGGCTTATATTATGATTATTACGCTACCTATATTCATGTGGATGTGGCAATACGCGAATGGAAACCTATCGGGAATAAGTGTAGTTTTTCCTTTGATAGGAGTGAAGGAACTTTCGGAGTTTTTTATAATCCGTTTGCGAATCCCTTACTGGTTGCTCTGGTATATCATCTGCTCAATACCACTAACGCAGTTGATAAGAAAAACGCTGGGTATAAGGAGCGGGATGTAGAAATGAAAAAGAAAGTTGAAGAGATTATGACAAAAGAGGTAATAACGGCAAAGGAGAACGATTCATTACTGGATGTTGCGACTGTATTAAAAGAGAACAAAATAGCAGGTGTTCCAGTTCTCAATGCACGGGAAGAAGTAGTTGGGGTAGTTAGTGAGGCGGATATTTTAAAGCTCTTGGAGAATTTTCACTGGTACACACCCATCTTTACGGCTCATGACCTTATACATATATTTGGCGAGGATCTACATGAGATACAGCGTGACATCGAAAAAGCGAGCAAGACGAAAGTGAAGGATGTGATGTCAAAGAATCCACGAACTATATCACCGTATGCGTTAATTGATGATGCTGCACAGATTATGCACTCAACGGGATTTAATAGATTACCCGTTGTGGATAGTAACGGTAAGTTGGTTGGAATAGTTGCCCGTGCGGACATAGTCGCTTCACTTTATGAAAGATGATTTTGGGGAGGGAAAAGATCAGTGCAAACAAAAACAAATGTTAAAGTTAAAGAATTGATGAAAACTAAAGTTGTGGCATTCAAGCCTGACGATAAGATTCATCAGGTAGCTAAGACGTTTAGAGCGAATAGAATTAGTGGGGCGCCGGTGATTGATGCCCAGAGAAAGGTTATCGGTATAATCAGTGAAGCGGACATCATGAAATTGACTGCAACGGTTCCCTTTCCGGATATAGACCCACTTAATCCTTTTCCGGTGTTCTCTCTATCCCGCTACATGAAGAAAGTAAAGAAAATTCCAGATGAAATGGAAACGCTGTTTGAAGGATATGTAAAGGATGTGATGTCAAAAAAACCGATAACGATTTCACCTGATGACTCTATTTCAGATGCTGCTCGGATAATGCATAAAAACGACTTTAACAGAATTCCCGTGGTAGATGATGAAGGGAAATTGGTAGGGATAATAACGAGAGGGGATGTTATCGGCGTTTTTGCGGTTTAGCGGGAAATATATTATAAATCGCGAATTTTTCTCATTCGTATTCATGCTCGCCTCAGAGGAAATAAGGACCTACCAGCATAAAAGCGATAGCAGAGGCGACAAAAATTGCGATTGTGGTAGTAATTGCCTATCCTCAGCACGGGGTTTAGCATCTCTCGAAATACGTAGCCGCTGTCAAGTGGAATAGCAGGCAAGCAGTTGAACAGTCTGACGTAGAAATTTATCCAGCCTATCCAAAATAGCACATCGGCAATGACAAAAATACCACCTCCTAAGAATGACAATACACCTGCTGGCTCGTACAGATGAGACAGGAGGGGATTAAAACTACTGAATCCCACGGGAAGAGGTAAAATGGCAGCAGTGTCAGCCATATCCAGCCACTTGTTGATAGGGATATAAAAGAAGAAGGTATGACTCGAAGGGACTCCAAATATCCTTTTGTAGGAAATTCTCTTACACACATACCTAACGGATTATTTGGAACAAGAAAAACGCCTAAGAATCCTTTATTGTCCTGGACTGATTCTTTTAGCTCAACAAGAAAAGTTTTTTCGTATTTGTTTAGCTCATTTCAAACAAAGCTCATTGACGAGCAATTTTTTGAGTTCGTCGTAGACATCTTTTCCCTGTAACCGCCACGTGGCGAAGACGGAAGCGATGTACTGGTAAT